>NZ_BCSL01000030.1:0-45501 GCF_001570845.1 Dietzia papillomatosis NBRC 105045
GCTACTCCCACAGGGCTAGCGAATCCCCACGCGGAGTAGCGGATTTCGTGGTTGCGGATCGGACAGCTGCAGGTCCGAGGAGCGGCCCCACTCAGCCGGATCGGGGCACTACCGTGTGCAGCGATCATCGGTTAGCGAGGAGGGCCCGCACGTGCCTGACCACATCCCGCCCGGCGCGCCTGCGGCAGGTTCGACTGACATTGTTCCCGACCTGCTCGTGACCTTCGCGAATACCGTCGAGTTCAAATCCCGGGCCATCGGCGCGTTGTCGGATCTCGACGGAGTGGCCACCGTCGATGCGTTGGTGCCCGGCGCCCAGCTGATCAACGGGTGCATCGGATTCCGTCAGACCGTGGAGCCGCTCATCCACCAGATCTCGGACGAGCTGAGCCAGCTCTATCTGGACATCCACGGCGCACTCGCCGCCTCGTGGGTGAGGGGAGCCTTCGACCGTGCGAACTGACCTCGCCGCGAGGCCGTTCCCGTACACCTGCCACGCGGTATGCAGGCCGGTGAAGCCCGTCCGTGCGTTCTTGCTGTTCTGGGTTGTTCTCGCGTTTGTGCTCCTCTACTTCGGCCCGGTGGCCACCCAACCTGCAGACGAGCGGACGGCCTACCCCGTGGCGCTCGGTGCCTTCTGGTTGTTCGGGATGGCGGTGATCCCGATCCGCGTGGGGTTCCGTGATGTGCTCCCGAACCGGGTCGTGAACTTCCGGGGTGCGACCTGGGTGCTGCCCAGAGTCGGTTCGGCGGAGCTCGTGCTCCTGATCTGCGCAGGCGCGTCGATGGCGGCGAGCGGCGTCTTCTACGGTGAGCTCATCGGGTGGCCGTCGACGGAGCTGGACGGAATCAACGACCCGACCGTGACGGGCCCGTTGCTGATCGTCGCGGGGGCGTCTTTCATCCTCCTCTGCCTGTGGCAGATGCTCCGCGGGATCAGGATGACGCCCGAGTCGATCACCTACTGGCGGGGGATCGGTCGGATCACGCTGGCGTGGGACGAACTCGGAGACGCGGAGTCAACCAACGACGTCCGCGATCACGAGGGGTACCGCAAATACCTGCGCCGGTATCAGCCCGGGGCGAAGATCGTGGTCCCGCCCGAGCGCGTGTCAGGCGTGAAGGTGCGAGTGCGATGGGAGGACTTCGACACCCCGCTGCTGTTGCTGGAGACCGACTACTTCACGGTCGAGCCCAGCGCGCTGCTCACCGCGATCCTCGCCCTCCGCGACCGACCTGAGCTGCGGCCACTGCTCGGCCCCCGCGCGTCAAAGCTCCTGTTCGTGGGTCCGCCCTGCCGCGTGCGCCGCCACATGTACCGGACGCAGCAGTGGTGGCCGGAGGGCGCGGAGCCGGACGGCATCGCGGTCGACCGCGACGGTGTGGTCAAGGAGTTCCAGTGACACCGCTCCACGACTACGTGACCGGCCTCGGCGCCACGATCCGGCCCCACCCCGCCACCGAACCGGCTCCCGGGTCGGCCGGCTTCGTCCCCAACGTGGTCGCCACGGCGAGCGTCATCGCGCCTGCCGTGCCCGCCGCCGCGCTACTCGACGCGGTGGTGGCGTGCATGGAGGGCGCCGAGGACTGGCGCGTGCGCGCCAGGTCGGTGACCGGCGCCGGAGGCCGGGACCCGAGCGGTGTGGGTGACCGGGTGAGACGCGCCGATGGCCGGGCGGGCGACGGGGACGACGACGAGGACCTCACCCTCGACCTGCTCGGCGAGTACCGGCTGGGCGGGACCGGTCTCGCACTGTCGACGCTGGCGCGGGCCCGCACGGCAGGGGGCGTGACAGTACTGCATCAGACGCACGTCACCACGCTCGCCGACCAGATCCACCACCATCGCTCCGGACTGGACGCAGCGGCTTTCGCCTGATCAGCGTGGGGGCCGACGCCGACCGGCTGTCGCTCGGCCCGGCAGGCGCTGCGGCGTGAGCGCGGGAGGTCGCCGCTGACAGCGGGGCGCGCCAGCCCGTCTATCCCGCGAGGGCCGTCGAGCGCGCTACCCAGTAGGCGGCGCCGAGCACCGCGCCGAGAATCATAGCGGGGCCGAACGCGATACCGCTCTTGGCGGTGACCCGCCGGGACGCGAGAAGCACGAGAGCGACGACGGCGTTGAGGGCGAACGCCGCGAGGGTGCCGGCGAGTACGGCGGGCCAGCCGAGCCAGCCGAGGAGCGCCCCGAGCGCGCCCGACAGCTTGACGTCACCCAACCCGAGGCCGGACGGGTTGATCAACGCCAGGACGAAGTAGAAGCCGAGCAGCGCGACAGCCGCGGCGGCGGCCCGTCCGAGGCCCGCCCAGTCGTCGGTGAGCCAGGCGGACACCGCGAGCCCGGCGAACAGGATGGGGTAGAGCGGCCCCACGATCACGTCGGGGAGGCGGAACACCGCCAGGTCGATCGCGATGAGCAGGCCGCATGCCACCGCGAGTGCGGCGAACGCCACCAACTCGGCCCAGTTCGTCGCCAGTGCCGTCGCGCCGACGCCTCCGGCCGCGGAGAGGAGAACGTGCAGTCCGCTGCGCAGCCACCGCGAGTGGGACTCGACGAGGCGGCGCATCCACCGTGTGAGCGCAGCGGCGGTACCGCCGCAGAGGAGGGCGCAGATCAGGGCGGTGACAGGGGTGGTCACGTCAGGAGAACGCCTCCATCATGTTGATCGCGGTCGGTCCGAGCAGCACGATGAACAGTACGGGCAGGATGCACACCAGGAGGGGGAAGATCACCTTCACCGGCACCTGCTGCGCCTTCTCCTCGGCCCGTTGCCGCCGCTTGAGCCGCATCTCGGACGCCTGGGTGCGGAGCACGTCGGCGACGGAGATGCCGTAGGCGTCGGCCTGGATGATCGCGCGGATGAACCGGCGCAGGTCGGGGACGTCGGCGCGCAGGGCGAGCTGCTCGTAGGCGGTGCGGCGTAACTGACCCACCTGGATCTCCTGCAGCGTGCGGATGAGTTCCTGCGCGAGCGGGCCGGTGCCGTTGCGGCCGGCGCGGGCCATGGCGGCGTCGAAGCCGAGGCCGGCCTCCACGGCGATCGTCATCTGGTCGAGGGTGTCGGCCAACTCGAGCGCGATCTCGTCATTGCGCTCCTGGCCACGACTCTGCAGGAGGAGTTCGGGCAGGAAGTAGCAGACGACCGCGGTCCCCAACGTGAGAAGGAGCAGCAGCGGCTCCGGGTTGGTCCGCAGCAGCGCCAGGCCCAGTAGCACCACGATGAGCGGGACGACGATCTTGGCCACGACCAACCGCTGGATGGACCAGCCGCGGGGCCGCCCCGCGCGGATGGACAGCTTCTCGAGCCGGCGGATGGTGCCGACCGGAGTCAGGCGGCGGGCGACCTCGTACAGGCGGCTGCGGGAGTCGTCGACGTCGACGCCGGTCAGGTCGACCTGGGAGGCGAACCCGTCGTCGATGCCGCGGCGGAGGTTGGCGACAGTGCGCGCGCGGACGGTGTCGCGGCCCGAGAACACGGCGAAGGCCAGAAGAAACATGGACGCGGTCAGGACGAACACGGCCAGTGCGGCGGACAACGGCATCGCAGGGGCCTCCTTTCGCGGAGACGGGGCAAGAGGGGGGAGGGGAGGGGAGGGGCGGGGCTGCGGTGAGAGCCGCTGCCCGGGTCGGGTCGGGGCGGGGCGGGGCGGTGCCCCCGGGCCGGGGCGGCGCCCGAGGTCAGAACCTGATGCGCACGACCTTGCTCAGCCAGATCCCGCCGATGGTGAGCATGACGACGCCGGCAGCGATCATCCCCCAGCCGAGCGGGCTCTGGGTGAGGACACCGATGTAAGAGGGGTTGGAGACGAACAGGAAGCCGCCGATGCCGAACGGCAGCGCCATGAGGACATACGCGGAGAGCTTTCCCTCGGCGGCCAGCGCCTTGACCTGCCGCCGGATCTGGTTGCGTTCGCGGATGGTGTGACCGACGCCGTCGAGGACCTCGGCGAGATTGCCGCCGACCTCGCGGTTTATCGCGATGGCCTGGGTGACCCACACGAAGTCCTGGCTGCCCATCCGGTTGGCGGTCTCCTCCAGAGCGGGGGCGAGCTCGCGGCCGACGCGGGTCTCGTTGATGATCCGCGCGAACTCCTCGGAGGTGGGCTGTTCGGCTTCGCGGGCGACGGAGGCCAGTGCCTGTAGGAGGCTGTGGCCGGCGCGCAGGCTCGAGGCCATGAGCTGCAGCGAGTCGTCGAGCTGGTCGGCGAACGCCGCGCGTCGGCGGGCGGCGAGGACCTGGAGCAGTACGTACCCGCCCGCAGGGGCGAGGAGGGCGAGGAACACGCCCATCACCGGGCCGGAGAGGATGAGTCCCAGCGCGAAGGCGACGATCGTGGCGACGACGACGAGGAAGACGTAGTCCTGGAGACCCATGCGAACACCGGCGCGTTCGAGCTGGCCGGCCCCTGTGGTCCCGCGGCGGCGCAGGAGGGCGTCGATCGCCTCTGTGAGCGCGGTGGCCGTGCGGTTCAGCAGGCCAGGGCCGGCGGCCTGTTCGGGCCGCCGGCGCTCGCGGGGAATGTGGTTGCGGGTGGGGGCGAGCGCCAGGAACGTGAGCACGGCGATCGCCACCGTGACGGCCGCGAGCCCGAACGCGGCAGGGGAGAACAGCGACGCGATCATCGGATGGCTCCCGCTCCGTCGGTGGTGGCCCCGAACACCCGGGGAGACAAGGTGATGCCCAGTTCGGCGAACCGGTCAGTGAACCGCGGGCGGACCCCGGTGGCGACGGGCTTACCGAGGAACTTCCCGTCGGGTCCCACGCCGGCGGAGTAGTCGAAGAGGAACGCGTCCTGCAGGGTGACCGTCTGGCCCTCCATGCCCTGGACCTCGGTGACCGCGGTGATGCGGCGGGTGCCGTCGCGCAGGCGGGTGAGCTGGATGATGACGTCGACGGCGGAGGCGATCTGCTCGCGGATCGCGCGGAGCGGGAGGTCCATGCCCGCCATGAGCACGAGCGTCTCGAGGCGGGCGATGGCGTCACGTGGAGAATTGGAGTGGACGGTGGAGAGCGAGCCGTCGTGGCCGGTGTTCATCGCCTGGAGCATGTCGAGGGTCTCCCCGCCGCGGACCTCGCCCACCACGATGCGGTCGGGCCGCATACGCAGCGAGTTACGGACGAGCTCGCGGATGGTGATCTCCCCGCGGCCCTCGATGTTCGCGGGCCGGGACTCGAGCCGGACCACGTGATCCTGCTGTAGCTGCAGCTCGACGGCGTCCTCGATGGTGACGATCCGCTCGCCCTCGGGGATGAACGAGGACAGCACGTTGAGCAGGGTCGTCTTTCCGGAGCCGGTGCCGCCGGAGACGATGATGTTGAGTCGCGCCTGCACACACGCCTGCAGGACCTCGGCCATCTCCGGGGTGAGCGTTCCGAAGCGGATGAGGTCGTGGACCTGAAAGGGGTCCTTCGAGAACTTACGGATGGTCAGCGACGACCCGTTGACCGCGAGCGGCGGGATCACCGCGTTGACGCGGGAGCCGTCCGCGAGCCGGGCATCGACCAGCGGGGACGACTCGTCGACGCGGCGGCCGATGCGGGAGACGATCCGCTCGATGACCTGCCGCAGGTGGTCCTCGGAGGTGAACCGCGAGGGGTGACGGGTGAGCTGGCCGGCGCGCTCGACGAAGATCATGTCCGGCCCGTTGACCATGATCTCGGTGATGTCCGGGTCTTCGAGCAGCTTCTCGAGCGGACCGTGGCCGAGCACGTCGGCCTGGACGTCGGAGATGAGGCGCTGAGGCTGGTCGCCGGTCAGGGGGACGGTCTCGTCCTCCACGACCTTGTTGAGCTCGGCCCGCACCATGGTGTGGAGCTGGTCCTCGGTGAGCGAGGGGTTGTTCAGGCGCGCACCGATGCGCTCGAACAACGCGGTGGCCGCGCGCTCTTTGAGAGCGATCAGCGGATCGACCGTGGGATCGTCGGTCGGAGGCCCGCCCGCCGTCGCGGGAGTCTGCGGGCTGCCCGCTGTGGATGGCTTCGTCGTCGTCACCGTCGGGCTGACCACGGACGACGCCGAGCCCGGCGCGGCGGGGGATGGCGCGGCGGTGTCGGCCGGAGGCGCCGCGGTGATGGTGCTGCCGGGGGTGGCGCGCGCGGCGCGGAGGCGATCGGACAGGCTCATGCCTTCACCCGCTTCCTACGGAGTCGGTGCCGCCCGCCGACGGTGATGGGCGCGGCGGTCGGGGCCGGGCGCATGGGCGCCGGCGTGAATCGGTCGACGAGTCTGCGCAGCTGCTTGGTCATGGGGTCGCGGGTGTCGCTCTGCAGGAGGGGCAGGCCCTGGTTGATGGAGACGGGGACGGCCTTGCTGCGGGGCAGGACCAGGTCGAGATTCGCACCGATGGTCGCTTCCGCGTCGGCCTTGGTCAGGCCGCTGCGGAGGTCGGCGAAGTTGACCAGGATGTGGCGCTTGTCGACGTCGATGGCCAGGTCGCGCAGGACGGTCATCTCCTTGCGCAGGCCGCGCACGCCCGGCACGTCGCCTCGGGATGCACGACGTCGCACGCGCCGGCGCGTAGCGCGGACAGCGCGAGCGTGTCGGGCTGGTCGGTGACCAGGACGACGGCCATGCCGGGGCATTCGGCCGCCAGCCTGGACGAGAGCGCGAGAGCGTCGTCGGGCCCCGCGGCGGTGTCGATCACCACGACCTGCGGGATGGGCGCGCCTGCGCCCAGCCGCTGGAAAAGTTGCGGCGGGCCTGCGGGTAGTGCGGTGCCGGCGATGGCCGAGATGGGTGCGCCGACCGCGGTGGCGACCTTTCCGCGCAGGTCGGCGGAGTCGGAGGCGATCAGGATGCGGCTCATGAGGAGAAGTCCCTGAACTCGATCGTGGGGGTGCCGTCGTTCGGGACGGAGTCGTCTTCGAGGGAGAGCCAGATTCTCGAATGTTCGGCGGCGTGGACGACGGTGAGGGACTGCTGGGTGGTGAGAGCCATGGTGATCAATGCGCCGCCGTCGGGTTCAGGTGCCGCGTCGGGGTTTTCCACCCCTTCGTCGGGCTGGGTCGCACCGAGCCCGCCCTGTACGCGAGTCACGAGGATCTTCCGGAGAATGAGACGGGTGGACCCGTCGCCGTATGTGACGAAGACGCCGACCGTGTCCCCAGGGGTGACTGTTCCGCCGACCACCCGGGAGGCGTCGAGTGGGATAGTCACTTGGTGGTATCCGTCGGGGACCGGGATGCCGCCGAAGCGCTCGAGCGACTGCCGGGTGACGAACCGGGCGTTCAAGACCTGCTCGCCCGGCTGTAGGTCGGTCGAGGCTACCCGTCCCGCAACCTCCGCGATCGAGCGGACGGGGTTCGGGCCGACGGCGGCTCGGGGCACCCGCTGAGTGGTGACCGACGCAGCGATCTCCTCTGCCGGGGTTCCCTGGGGGATTGGGGCCGACACCACTAGAACCTCGATGGGGTCCATGTCGGCCATCGCGCGGCTGTCGGCGTTGTTCACGTAGCTGACGAGCAACACGGCGCCGAGGATCGCGAGCACGCCCGCCGCGATGGCCGAGACGAGACGTCGGGTCATGGCTTACTCACTAATCGGGTAGTAGGTAGACGGCGGATGTGCCGAGGTTTGGGGCGTCCGGGCCGTAGGTGAAGTCGGGGTCCGTGTTCACCATCGAGGTGAAGTAGCCGCGGATGCAGCGTTGGTTCTTGTCGCACGGCGGGTTCCAGCTCTGGCCGGAGAAGTGGTACCCGGTGACGTGGAAAGCCGCGTACCCGTAGACCTCGTACCAGGCGCCCCTGCCGTTGCCGTCGGAGCTGGCGGAGTCAGCCTCGTCGAAGAGCGGGATAAGGATGGTCTTCCCGCGGATCGTCGAGAGGTCGCATTGCTTCGGGGTGTTTCCGGGTTCGCTGTACGCCTTCGTGTTGATGTTGGTGGTGGTGGAGCAGCTCTTTTTCGCGTCGGTCTCCAGCCAGCCGAAACCGCCGGGAACGATCGTCGGTGAGTTCCCACCCTCGCCCGAGCACGTGCCGGCGGGCGTGGTGACGATCGTTTGTTCCACTCCTGTCGGGATCCCGCCGACCGAGGACTGGTTGAAGTCGCAGAGTGAGATGATGAGGGGGAGCGCTGCTGTTCCACCGGTCGGGCCGCCCCACCCGGCGCTGGATGTAGTGGTGAGCGCGGTGCTGTCGATATCTAGCACCGGAGCGAACCAGTGCTGTCGAACTGCCGAGTTGTGAACGGTCACTCTGCCTGTGGAGGCGGAGGGGACCGCGGGTACAGTGGCGACAGCCTCGCCCGAGTTGCTGTTCAACGTGGCGAAGTCCTGCGCGGTGGTCCGTGGAGAGCCACATGCCTTTCGTGCGCAGTCTCGGGCGATGGCCAGGGCTGCCGCGTCGGCCCCGATCTGAAGCTGTTGCCTCTCGGCGTGTGTCGCAGCGATATCGAGGGAGATCGCCGCGAAACCCATGAGGGGCACCATGAGGATCGCGACGATGTCGGCGACCGCGCCCCGGTCATCCTTCAGCCGAAGCATCGCATGGTCCCCCTGCCGGTGAGGGTGAAGTCATCGAGGGGGAGAAAGCCGGAGACCAGCGTGAACGGATAGGAGATGGTGACCGACACCTGGCCGGGGGCGGTGGTGTCTGATGCACATCGAGTAGGGGTGACGTCGATCATCGAGTCGGTGAGGGGGAGACCTGGCGCGGAGTCTTTGGCCGTTGTACGTGCAGCTGTGGCACTGTCCTGCAATGCCATCACCCGGACGCCATCGCGCGCGGCATTCGAGAGGGTGGTTTGCACGTGGTATGCCCGGCCGAATTCGAGAATGCCGATTACCAGGAGAAGAAGAATCGGCAGGACAAGCGCGAATTCGACCGCTGTAGCTCCGCGCTCACGTGAGGGCGTGAACATGGCGGCGCCTGTCGAGCGAGGGACGAGACGGTTGGGAAGTGAAGGGACTGTCCGGACTCCGGCGCAGCACCAGTGACGAGTGCTGCGCCGGAGTCAGATCGGGTTTAGCCGCCCGCGGGGGGGCGCCCGCGCCGGCACCGGCCGGGTTAGCGACATCATCAGCGACGCCCTGGAACAGGCCTTGGAGGTTATTGCCTAGCGCAAGAATCGCGACAATGATGATCACGGCAATGAGTCCGACCATCAAGCCGTACTCCACAGCGGTCGCGCCGCGGTCCTTGCGATTGTCCAGGCGATCGGAGAAGAAGGCCTGGAGGGTGGCGAGAGCGTAGAACGCCTGGTTCATGATGAACCCTTTCTAGAGGGGGATTGAGCCCGTGGGCCCGAGGGGGAGGGACGCCCCGCGGAGGGCCAGAGGGAATCTGTGCGGGGACTGAGAAGGGCATGCATCCCCCTCTCAGGTTCTGCAAGTTTTTCGACAAGTTTGCGTAACGAACATCACGCAGGGTCGCAGCTGGCGGATGGGCGCTTCGCGCTGATCGTCAAAGTTGTTGCAGGCCAGCGGCTCTAACTCGACGAGACGAGCTGGCTGCGAGAGCGGCAGAGCGAATGTCCGATTCGTCCGCTGGCAGATCAACAAAACGCCAGGTCGGCTAGGCGAGAACGCGCTTACTTTGTGCTAACGCGCCCCGGTTGCGCGGCCGGGCCGAGAATCGCTGTCGCGCAAGGCGGTTGCAGCGACGGTGCCTCTCGGTACCGTGACGCACACACGACGCCGTCCGAGGAGGTTCCATGACCGAACGCACCGTGTCCATTGCCCGACTTTCGCGCAAGAAAATGCCACTCGCCGCCCTCGGTGCATCCGTGCTCCTGCTCGCGTCATGCGGCACCGGGGAGGATTCGCCGGCGGCTCAGCGCGATGTCGAGCCCCGGGAGACCGCGACGACAACCGTGACCGAAGGCGTCGCGGATCGAGGCACCGACGGTGGCGAGGTCTTCGCTGTTGCCGAGCTGATCAACCCCGAGGGCGAGGCCCGCGGTACGGCGGAGTTCGCCGAGGCCGGCGGCGGGACGCTCGTCACCGTCGACGCCACCGACCTGACGCCCGGGTTCCACGGCCTCCACATCCATGGCATCGGGCTCTGCGAGCCCGACAGTGAGAACCCCAACGAGCCGGGCGAGCAAGGAGCGTTCCTGTCCGCGGGCGGTCACCTCGCCGGCCCCGACGGCGAAGCGGGCCATCCCGAACACGCCGGCGACCTCCCACCGCTCTTCGTGACCGAGGACGGGACGGCCCGCATCATGACGCTGACCGACCGACTCGACAGAGACCTGCTCCTGGACGACGACGGCTCGGCCGTGATGATCCACGAGAACTCCGACAATCTCGCCAACATCCCCGAGCGCTACGCGCCCGACGGGCCCGACGAGGAGACCCGCAACGCCGGCGACGGTGGCAGCCGCGTGGCCTGCGGCGTGGTGAGCGAGCAGAACTGATCGGCCGGAGCTCAGCTGCCCGTGCGCCGGCGACCGTCCCGCGGTCACCGGCGCACGGTCCCCGGCGAGCGACTACTTCTGCCGCGGCACCCGGCCCATGAGGTAGAACTCCGGGTTCGGACGCATGTCCGTGGCGTTGGCGAGGCGATTGCTCAGCCCGAACAGCCCGGTGATCGCGGCGATGTCCCACGCGTCCTCGTCGTCCAGGCCGTGCTCGTGCAGGGCGGCGAAGTCGGCGTCGCACAGCTCGTCCGAGCGCAGGTTGACCTTGGTGGCGAAATCGCAGATCGCCCGCTCCCGAGGGGTCAGATCAGCCTTGCGGTAGTTCACCGCCAGCTGGTCGGCGATCTGCGGAGCCTTCTTGACGATCCGGAGGATCGCCCCGTGGGCTACCACGCAGAACAGGCAGTTGTTCTGCCCGGAGATGGTCACCACGATCATCTCCTTGTCCGCCTTGGACAGGTTGCCCTCGCGCTCCATGAGAGCGTCGTGATAGGCGAAGAACGCCCGCGACTCGGCGGGCCGCCGCCCGAACATCAGGAACACCTCGGGGACGAACCCCGCCTTCTCCTGCTCGGCGAGAATGCGCTCGCGAAGGTCCCCGGGCAGATCAGCGAGTTCGGCGAGGGGATAGCGGTCTGACATGAGGGCCTCCGGGCGTCGAGGGGTGAGGGGTGACCTCAGCGTAGGACGGCCACGCCCTCGTCGCGGGCGATGCCGCAGTCCTGCCCCCGCGGGCCCCCGCCACGTCAGTTGTCGAGGAGCCTGCCCCAGACGTGGACGTGCTCGATCTCCACCCACGCGTTCACGCGCGGCCGGTCGCGGGTGGGGTAGGACTCGCCGGTGTAGTGGCGGGCGAGGGCGTCGATGCCGGACAGGTCCGGGTCGTCGGCGATCTCGGTGACCCGCCCCTGGATGCTCGCATGGGTGTACCAATCCTCGGAGGCGATGACGGACAGCGCCACCCGCGGATCGCGGCGGATGTGCTGCAACCGCACCCGGCCGGCGTCCAGGTTGAGGTGGATCCGGTCGCCGTCGACCAGCCGGTACCACGTGGGCACAGTCACCGGCGAGCCGTCCTTGCGCAGAGTCGCCATCACGCACGGGTTGGGCTCGAGGAGCAGGTCGCGGACATCGTCATCCAGGGGCGTGGCGCTCATACCAGAGAAGTGTGCTGCGTTTCCTCCCGGCTCTCCACCGGTCCGGGCCGCCCGGCCGCCTAAGAGCGTTGCCGCGACCGCCGCTGGGATCCGGGGATTGTTCAGTCCGGGAGGCTCTCTGACACGCGGGGCGTGCCAAGTAGCGTGGCCGACATGACGACCCGCACGGAGCGCCTCGACGGCCTGCCGTTCACCCGCAAGCACCGCAGACTGCTGTTCGGTTCGGGCATCGGCTGGGCGCTCGACGCGATGGACGTGGGGTTGATCTCCTTCGTCATGGCCGCACTCGCCGTCCACTGGTCGCTCACGCCCACCGAGCTGTCGTGGATCGGGTCCATCGGCTTCGTCGGCATGGCCCTGGGCGCCGCGTTCGGCGGACTGCTCGCGGACAGGATCGGCCGCCGGCAGGTCTTCGCAGGGACGCTCCTGGTCTACGGGCTGGCGACCGGAGCGGCGGCCCTGTCGACCGGCGTGGCGATGCTCATCGTCCTGCGCTTCATCGTGGGGCTGGGCCTGGGCGCCGAGCTGCCCGTGGCCTCGACGCTGGTCAGTGAGTTCGCGCCGCGCCGGATCCGTGGACGCGTGGTGGTGATCCTCGAGGGGTTCTGGGCGGTCGGCTGGATCATGGCGGCGCTCATCGGCTACTTCGTGGTGCCCGTCGGCGACGACGGATGGCGCTGGGCGCTCGCCGTGGGCCTGGTCCCGGCCGCGTACGCACTGGTCGTGCGCTTCGGCCTGCCCGAGTCGGTGCGCTACCTCGAGTCGCGGGGCCGCGGCGACGAGGCCGAGCGGATCGTCCGCGAGTACGAGGCCTCCGCGGGTGTCACGCCCCCGCCCGTCGCCGCGGCTGGCGTCCCCACGACCGGTCGGTCTGACGCCGAGGCCGCCGCGACCGCGCCGGAGGCCGCACCCGCCGCGCCTGCCGAGTCGGGGGAGTCCATCTGGTCCCCGCGCCTGCGTCGCCGCACCGCCGCGCTGTGGATCGTGTGGTTCGGCATCAACTTCAGTTACTACGGCGCCTTCATCTGGCTGCCCAGCCTGCTCGTCTCGCAGGGCTTCGACCTGGTCAAGTCGTTCGGCTACACGCTCATCATCACGCTCGCCCAGCTGCCGGGCTACGCCGTGGCCGCCTGGCTCATCGAGGTGTGGGGGCGGCGGGTCACGCTCGCGGTGTTCCTCGTCGGCTCGGCGGTGTCGGCGGGTCTGTTCGGTCTGGCGGACTACCCGGCCACGATCATCGCCGCCGGCATGGCGCTGTCGTTCTTCAACCTCGGCGCGTGGGGCGCCCTCTATGCGATCGGCCCCGAGCTCTACCCGACCGCCACCCGCGGGTCCGGCACCGGCGCAGCGGCGGCGTTCGGGCGGATCGCCTCCATCATCGCGCCACTGCTCGTCCCGTTCCTGCTCGATCTGGGCGACACGGTGATGGTCTTCGGTGTGTTCGCGGCGGCCTTCGTCGTCGCCGCCCTGGCGGCCTTCACTCTCCCGGAGCGCAGGGGCGTCGCACTCGAGGACACCTGACCCCGTGCCGGGTCACGGCGCGCCGCGCGGTCACCCGCTGTCGTCGAGAAGACAGTTTCGCCCGTATCGGCCGAGTGGCCTTGTGCCGAACTGTCTTCTCGATGGTCGTCGCGCGCTCCGCTAAGCCAGCCGCCGCCCGAGCTCATCGGGTCGGCGCGGCGTTCAGTCGCGCTTCTCGCGCCTGTCGCCCAGCTCGCGAATCCGCTCCGACGCCGCCCGCAGCCTCTCCTCGCGCGCCTTCTCGTCGGCCTTCTTGAGCTTCTCGTACGTCTTCTCGTCGGAATCGGTGAACCGCAGCGCCAGCCGCGGGATCCCCAGCGTGAGCACCAGCGACGGCCACACGATCCACGCGTACTGCCAGTCCACGACGATCTGCAGGACGAGGAACGTGATGAGCGTCAGCCCGATCACCACGCCGTCCAGCGACTCGACCAGCTTGCCGCGGCGGCGCAGGTCCTCGAGGTCGGCGTCGGCGTCGCGGGCGGCCGGCGTCCGCGCGCCGGTGGGAGCCGGCACGAGAGACGACGGGGACGACGACGAGAGCGCGACCTCCCCGCCGCACGCCGTGGCCGACTGCACGATCATGCCGTCCACCGACGTCAGCGGCGTCCCGCCCGGCAGGTCGGCGAACGAGTCGCGCAGCTGGGCGAGGGTGCGGGCCGCGGCCACGTCGCCGGACCGGGCGTGGAACTGTGAGTCGTCCAGGCGCCCGGACGCGTAGTGGTCGCCGAGCACGGTGAGGGCGTGCAGCCGTTCGGCGTCGGAGAGCAGCAGGTCGTCGGGCTCGGCCATGCCGTCAAGGCTATGACCGGCGGCGCGCCCGCACCATAGGGAATCGCCCCGATTCGCGGACGCGGGGTCGTGGATTCCGACGCGTTCGACGCTGGGCTGTCACGTTTCCGGATGCTCGTGCGTCGACAAGACATGAGCACACCACAGAGCAGGAACGACCAGCGCAAGCAGGTCAGCGCAGGCGCCATGACGTCGATGCTGGCGCTCGAGGCCTATACCCGGGCCCGGGTCTCACGGGACGACAGTCACCTCGTCCGCCTGCGCGTCTCGGCGGTCAACGGCTGCCGCTACTGCGCGGCCATGCACCGCCGCGACGCCCGCAAGGACGGGTGGAGCGCCGAC
Source organism: Dietzia papillomatosis NBRC 105045 (assembly GCF_001570845.1). Lineage (NCBI taxonomy): Bacteria > Bacillati > Actinomycetota > Actinomycetes > Mycobacteriales > Dietziaceae > Dietzia > Dietzia papillomatosis. Next base: position 14,169 of record NZ_BCSL01000030.1, read on the forward strand.
CGGATCGCGGCCGCCGAGGACTGGACCGCCCACGCCGACGAGTTCGCGGCGGACGAGCAGGCGGTGCTGCGGTTCGCCGACGCCGTCACCCGCATCGACGGCGAGGAGTCCGTCCCCGACGAGATCTGGGATGAGGTGGCGCGCTACCGCGGTGAGAGCGGGGCTGGACAGGTGCTGATGGACGTCGTCACCATCAACGCGTGGAACCGCATAGCGATCGCGACCCGGAAGGACCCGGGCTCGCTACGCGGGCTGATCCCGAGCGACCTCGAGCCGACGAGCCCGCGATGACCGCGGGCGTCCTCGCCGGAACGGGCGCGTCGACAGGCGAGCAGGCCGCCCCGCCCGGCGCGGCCCCGCCCGGCGCGGTCCTGCCCGACCGGGCGGCGCTCGAGCGGATCCGCGGGCAACTGCTCGGGATCGGCTACCGCATCACCGGCACCTGGGCGGACGCCGAGGACGCCGCCGACGAGGCACTGGCCCGACTCGTGGCGCTCGATCCGTCGGACGCTCCCCGCAACGCCGAGGCGTGGCTGACCACCGTCGCGACCCGCCTGTGCCTGGACCGCCTCCGTCGACGGAAGCGCGAGGACTACATCGGGGCGTGGCTGCCCGAACCCGTCGACACCGCGCTGCTGCCGGCCGAGCTGGCCGAGCAGCGGGATCAGCTGCGGATCGCGGTCCTGCTGGCGTACGAGCAGCTCGGGCCCGACGAGCGGGCCGCCTTCGTCCTGCGCGAGGCTTACGACCTGCCCTACGCCCAGATCGCCGAGGCGTTGCACGCCACCGCGCCCACGGTGCGCCAGTGGGTCAGCCGCGCGCGACACAGGCTCCAGACCGACCTGCGCCCGCCGGAGCCCGCGCCGGACGAGCTGATCGCCCGGCTCGTGGAGGCCGTGATCTCCGGCGACCTCGAGCAGACGATCGCCGTGCTCACGTCGGACGCCCGGGTCCTGTCGGATAGCAACGGCAAGGTCAACGCCGCCCGACGCGACATCGTCGGCGCCCGCAAGTGTGCGTACTTCCTGGTCAAGGCCATGGAGCTCGCCGAGGGTGCGGTCGCGCCGGTCGAGGTCAACGGAGAGCTCGCGCTGGCCGTGGTCTCGCGCGAGGTCCTGCGGGTGGTACAGGTCGGGGTGGTGGGCGGCCGAGTGGACCGCCTGTACTTCCACTGCAACCCGGACAAGCTCACGCGCCTGGCCGTTCCCGAGGGATTCGCGGCGGGCGGCTGACTCCGCCCGCCGCGCATCGCCGGTCGTCCGCCGCCTGTCCCCGGGCGCCTCCGGCGAGCGGAGAGTGCCGGGTCTACTCTCTCGACATGGTCTCGACGATCCCGGGCGTCTTGTCCTCGGGCGCACGGGCGGTCCGCGCGTTCACGTACAGCTCACCGGCCCGCTCGGCGCTGCTGGCGTTCGCCGCGGCGATCGTGGTCTTCACGGTGCTGCTGATGATGCCGTGGGCCACCGCCTCCGATGACCCGGCGTACCTGCACGACGCGGTCTTCACCGCCACCTCCGCAGTGTCCGTGACCGGCCTGACGACGGTGGACACCGCGACGCACTGGTCTCCGGCGGGTCAGGTGGTGATCCTCGCGGGCATCCAGGTCGGTGGCCTGGGGATCGTGACGATTTCGTCTCTGCTGGCCCTGTCGGTCACCAGACAGTTCGGCGTCCGCACGCGGCTCCTCGCACAGACGGGGATGTCGGCGGGCGGACTGGGGGAGGTCCGATCGCTGATCACGACGATCGTCGTGTCCTCCGCCCTGGTGGAACTGGTCATCGCGCTGGTCCTCGCACCCCGTCTCATCGCCCACCACGGATCGTTCGGGGACGGGCTCTGGCACGCCGTGTTCTATGCCGTGTCCGCGTTCAACAACGCCGGGTTCGTCCTCGACCCCGGGGGCCTGGCGCCGGTGGCGGACGATCCGGTCGTGTTCTGGGCGCTCATCTGTGCTGTGTTCCTGGGCAGCCTCGGCTTTCCCGTTCTCCTGGTGCTGTGGAAGCACCAGTGGCACCTCGGACGCTGGAATCTCCACACGCGACTCACGGTCGAGGTCAGTGTGCTCCTGATGCTCGTCGGTGCCCTGGGGTTCGCCGCGTTGGAGTGGAGCAACGGTGCGACCCTCGGCGGAGACGGCGTGGCCGACAAGCTGCAGCAGTCGGTGTTCGCCTCGGTGATGATGCGTTCCGGGGGCTTCGCCGTCATCGATCCCGTCGACACCAGGGCGTCGACCATGCTCATCGCCGACGCGTTGATGTTCGTCGGTGGCGGTTCGGTGTCGACCGCCGGCGGGGTCAAGGTCACCACCCTGGCCGTGATCTTCCTCGCGTTCCTCGCTGAAGCCCGCGGTCGGGAGGACACCACCGCCCACGGGCGGGCCCTGCCCACCTCCTCGATCCGGGTCGCCGTCTCCGTGGCCGGGATGGGGCTCACCCTGGTATCCGTGTCCGCCCTGACCTTGATGATCCTCACCGGCGAGGATCTTGGGCGGCCTCTGTTCGAGTCCATCTCCGCCTTCGCCACCTGTGGGTTGAGTTCAGGTCTCAGCGCCGAACTCGAGCCGGCGGGGGTGTACGTTCTGTCCGGGCTGATGTTCGCCGGCCGAGTCGGCATCATCACCTTCGCAACCGCACTGACCATGCGGGCCCAGCGGACCAGGTACCGCCTACCCGTAGAGAGGCCGATCATTGGCTGATCGCACCCGCCGCCAGTCCCCGGTTCTCATCGTCGGGCTGGGCAGATTCGGAATCTCCCTGGCCACACAACTCGTCGGCCAGGGACGCGAGGTCCTCGCCGTCGAACGCGACCACGGACTCGTACAGAGATACGCGGACTCCCTGACCCATGTCGTCGAGGCGGACGCCACGGACATCGAGGCGCTACAACAGCTCGGCGCCCGCGACTTCTCCACCGCCGTCGTGGGAGTGGGCACGTCGATCGAATCGTCCGTGCTGGTCGCGGTGAACCTCGTCGACCTCGGTATCAACCAGGTCTGGGCCAAGGCGATCAACCAGGCCCACGGGAAGATCCTCACCCGTATCGGCTGCCACCACGTGGTGTTCCCCGAACACGACGCCGGGGTCCGGGTCGCCCACCTCGTGGCCAATCAGATGATGGACTTCATCGAGTTCGACGAGAGCTTCGCCATCGTCAAGATGCGCCCACCGAGGGACGTCATCGGCCACTCGATCGACTACTGCCATCCCCGCAGACGGCACAAGGTCAACATCGTCGGCATCAAGACCCCGGGCGGTCCGTTCCAGTACGCGCAGCCGGAGACCATCATCGGCGCAGACGACGTCATCGTCGTCTCCGGACACGTTCGCGACCTCGAACGCTTCGCCGACTACTCCGAGCAGAAGCGGTGAGGGCTCGGCTGACGCCCCGGTCGAGCTAGCGGGCCACCCACATGGCCAGCTCGTTGCCGCCCGGCTCGCGGAAGTGGAAGCGGCAGCCACCGGGGAAGTCGATCGGCCCGAAGGTCACCGTGCCGCCGGCCCCCTCGACCCGCTGACGTGCCTCGTCGAGGTCGGCCACGCGGATCACGAGCAGCGGGGCGGGGGACTGCTCGTCGGCATCACCCTGGATGCCCACGTCCACGCCGCCTCCCATCAGGCTGGTGAACGAGGTCCCGTCGACCGTGGGCGACCAGCCGCACACGGTCTCCAGGAACTCGGCGGTCGCGGGCATGGAGGTGCTGGGGAACTCGATTGAGGTGATCTCGAGCGGCGTCCTCTTGTTCACGGTGCAGACGCTACGCGGGCTCACCTTCGGGTGGGAGTGATTTCCCGGCCTCCCATCGCGCGAGCAGCTCCGCCGCCGCAGCCCGCGGATCCGGGGCGGCCATGATCGCCGAGACCACGCAGATCCCGTCCAGCCCGGTGGCCGCCAGCTGCGCGACGGTCGCGGGCGTGACCCCGCCGATCCCGACCGCGCGAACACCGGCCGCGCCCCTGACACCGCCGCCCGAGCGGTGAGCGTGCGCGGCGCGGGCGAGACGGTCCGCCCCCTCCGGCCCGAGCGCGGCGGCGGTGTCGGTCTTGGTCGCCGTGGCCCACACCGGGCTCACCCCGATCACGTCCGGCACCGGACCCGCCAGCGCGGCGGCGAGCTGGGAATCCGACTCGATCGACAGCCCCACCATGAGGTGGTCCGGCATCGCCGCGCGAGCCCGGGCGAACGGAATGTCCCGCTGCCCGACGTGCAGGTGCAGCCCCAGCTCGCGCGCGACGTCCGCGCGATCGTTGACGAACACCGGGACGACCCGGCCCGTCTCGGTGCAGGCCCTCGCGACGGCCTCGGCGACGGCGACGGCGTGGGTGGCGAACTCGTCGTCGTCGCCCTCCTTGTCCCGGACCTGGACCACGCCCACCCCGCCGAGCACCGCCTCGTACGCGATCCCCGGCACGGCGTCGCGCCCGCCGCCGAGGTGCGGATCGGTGACCAGGTAGAGCCGCCAGTCGACGCCGGCGCCGCGGTCGCGCTGAGCCTCGCCCACGGCACGGTCGGGCCGCGCGTCGCTCACTCCGCCGTCACCGTGACCAGGCCCGCGATGTCCTCGGGGGTGAGCGTGTGGAGCGCGTCGAGCCACGCCACCGCGAAGCTGCCGGGCCCCGCGGACGTGCGGCCGGCGACCGTCCCCGCGGCCCCGGCGTGGGCGTGGGCGGCGACCACCGCGTCGTGGTCGTTGGCACCGGCCGCGCGCGCCGCCCCGAGGTAGGCCGCGGTGAGCGCGCCCAGAGCGCACCCCGTGCCGATGACTTTCTGCAGCAACGGGTGACCCGACTCGACCCACGTCGCGCGCTCGAGGCCGTCGTGATGTGTGACGACGAGGTCCCGCGGCCCCGTCACCGCCACCACCGCACCGGACCGCGCGGAGAGATCCCGGGCGGCGGGCTCCGCGGCGGCCACCTCCTCGGTCGAGTCGACGCCCCGGCCGCCCGCCCCCGTGCCGGCGAGCGCGATGGTCTCGGAGGCGTTGGCCCGGATCGCGGCCGGACCCGACTCCAGCCCCGCCGTGGACAGGCGGGTCCGCAGCACGAGCCCGCCCACCGCGACCGGGTCCAGCACCCACGGGGTCCCGGCCTCGCGGGCGGAGGAGATCGCGGCGTGCATGCCCTCGACCTGCTCGGCGGTCGGATTGCCGACGTTGACGAGCACACCCGAGGCGATCGCGGCGAAGTCGCCGGCCTCGTCGGGGTGATCGACCATCGCGGGCGCCGCGCCCGCGGCGAGCAGCACATCGGCGGTGATCTGACGGACCACCGAGTTGGTCAGGCAGTGCACGAGCGGGCCCGTCTCGCGCATGAGGGACACCAGGCGGGCGACGTCGGCGGGGCTGTCGGCGGCGCCGGCGTCGGGGCGGTCGGCGTCGGGGCGGTCAGCGGCGGTGGGCATGCCCCCAGTGTGCCCCCGCCGGACCTCGACAGGAATAGCGCGCCGGCGGCCCGGGTTGCACGGGGCATGACGTCCCCTGACACCGGTTCCCCCGGCGCCCGCGCCCTGCCCCTGTCCGTGATCGACTTCGCCACCGTCCGTCCCGGGCAGACCGTGGGGGAGGCGCTCCAGGACTCGGTGGAGCTGGCGCGCAAGGCGGAGGAGCTGGGGTACGAGCGGGTCTGGTACTCCGAGCACCACAACATGCCGTCGATCGCCTCGTCGGCGCCGGCGGTGCTCATGGCGCACATCGCCGCGCACACCTCGTCGATCCGGCTCGGCTCGGGCGGTGTGATGCTGCCCAACCACGCGCCGATCGTGATCGCCGAGCAGTTCGGCACGCTCGCCGAGCTGCACCCCGGCCGGATCGACCTCGGTCTGGGCCGCGCCCCGGGCACCGATCCGCAGACGCTGCGCGCGCTGCGCCGCGAGCCGTCCGCGGCCGAGAACTTCCCCGACGACGTGCGCGAACTGCAGGCCTTCCTCGGCGACTCCCCCTCCGACCTCGCCCGCACCCGCGGCATCGCCGCGATCCCCGGGCGCGGGACCAGGATCCCGCTGTACATTCTCGGCTCGTCGCTGTTCGGCGCACAGCTCGCCGCGGCCTACGGACTGCCGTACGCGTTCGCCTCGCACTTCGCCCCGGACGCGCTGGAGCAAGCCTCCCAGGTGTACCGCGAGCGGTTCCAGCCCAGCGAGCAGCTGTCCGAGCCCTACATGATCGCCGCCGTCAACGTGGTGGCCGACGACGACGTCGAGCGGGCCCAGCGCGAACTGCACTGGTACCGCCGCCAGCGCGTCAAGCTCATGGCCGGACGCGGGCGGGACTTCTCCGACGAGGAACTGGACATGATCATGGAGTCCGCCGGCGGGCGGCAGATCCTGCACATGATCCACTACACGGCCGTCGGAGACGGGCCCGCGGTCCGCGACTACCTCACCGACTTCGCGACGCGCGCGGGCGCCGACGAACTGATGATCGCGCCGGTGGGGTCGACGGTCGAGCGCATCCACGGATCCCTGGAAGTGTTGCGCCGCGCCTGGAGTGACTGAGGCGCACGGCCGGGGCCACTGGACGACGCGCCCGGAGTGGCTGGTGTGGTCGCGCCGCGTGCGCTTGATCACGATACGGCGCCGACCCGGCTCCGAGCCGTAGCCGCGGGTGCCGTGGCACGCCTACTGTGGGTACATGGCGATCTCCGACGTCGGCGAATACGCCCACCTGAGCCCTGACCAGATCGAGGAGCTCGGGCGGGAACTCGACGCCATCCGCGCCCGGGTCATCGAGTCGCGCGGGGAGCGTGACTACCGGTACATCCACTCCGTCATCATATTGCAGCGTGGGCTGGAGTTGGGTGCGCGCGCCCTCTTGTACCTCGGCGCGCGCAACCGCACCGTGTGGGTGCTCGGGACCGGCACGCTGGCGGTGGCCAAGATCCTCGAGAACATGGAGATCGGCCACAACGTCATGCACGGCCAGTGGGACTGGATGAACGATCCGGAGATCCACTCGACCAACTGGGAATGGGACCTCGTCGGCAGCTCCGCCGACTGGAAGCACACCCACAACCACCTGCACCACAAGTTCACCAACATCGTCGGGATGGACGACGACGTGGGGTTCGGCGTCTTGCGCGTGACCCGCGACGTGCCGTGGGAGCCGAGGTTCCTCGCCAACATGGCGGTCAACGCCGCCCTGATGGCGGGCTTCGAGTGGGGGATCGGTTTGCAGGCCGTCACCCTCAGCGACGCGTTCGACCGGGACGCCGCCCCCGAGGACCGCCGCAAGGCGCGCGCGTTCCTGCGCAAGGCCGGCCAGCAGATCCTCAAGGACTACGTCCTGTTCCCCGTGCTCGCCGGGCCGAGCGGACCCCAGGCGCTCACCGCCACCGTCACGGCCAACATCATCCGCAATGTGTGGACCAACGCCGTGATCTTCTGCGGCCACTTCCCGGACGGCGCGGAGAAGTTCACCATGACGGATGTTGAGACCGAATCGCAGGCGGAGTGGTACCTGCGGCAGATGCTCGGCAGTGCCAACCTCGACGGCGGACCGGCCATGAACCTGATGTCGGGCAACCTGTCGTTCCAGATCGAGCACCACATGTTCCCCGACCTGCCGTCCAACCGGTACTCGGAGATCTCGCTCGAGGTGCGCGACCTGTGCGCCCGCTACGACCTGCCGTACGTCTCCGGCCCGCTGTGGAAGCAGTACCTCCAGTCGTGGCGGACCATCGCGCGGCTGTCGCTGCCGGACCGCTACCTGCGCCGCACCGCCGACGACGCCCCCGAGACCCGCAGCGAGAAGATGTTCGGCCACGGCCCGCGTATGTCCGGGCTGGCCACCGCGCTGGCCGGGGTCCGGAAGGCCCGGGGCCGGGCTCGCCGCAGCCGGAGGGAGCACTCCCCGAAGGCCCGCTGAGCGGCGGTGGCAGACTATGCCGCATGTCGCTGACGAGCATGTTGGAGTCCGCCGCGCACGGTGGGACTGTCGAGGTCGAAGAGGGCTGGACGCAGGGAAGGGCCATCTATGGTGGGCTCACCGGGGCCCTGCTGCTGACCGCCATGAAGGGGAAGCTCCGCGATCTCGCGGGCAGCACCGGTAGCCCGGTGGGGGTCCCGCCGTTGCGGTCGCTCACCGTGTCGTTCGTCGGCCCCGCGGCCACCGGCCCCGTCGAGGTCGAGGCCGAGATCCTGCGTGTCGGTTCCAACGTCACCCAGTGCCAGGCGACGGTCCGGCAGTCCGACGCGATCGTCGCCACGGCGCTGGCAGCGTTCGGCAGGCATCGCGAGTCGTCGATCTCCGTGCCCCCCGCGCACCCGACGCCCGAGCTCACCGACCCGTCGACCATCGAGCCGTTCCCCTACATGAAGGATCTCACGCCGGAGTTCTACCGGCACGTCGAGCTGCGGCAGGTGAGCGGGAAGTTGCCGTTCAGCGGTGCCGAGGCGGCGGACCTGTCCGGGTGGACCTCACTGCGTGAGGCGCCGGAGCGGCTCGAGGAGGAGCACCTGGTGCTGCTGACGGACGCATGGCCGCCGGCGCCGCTCCAGATGCTCGACGGGTTCGCGCCAGGCAGCAGCCTCACGTGGACCATCGAGCTCGTCGCCGAGGTGGGGCCGGACGTCGTCCCGGCCGATGCGAACCTGGCGTATGCCGCGACGACCGATGCCGCCCGGGACGGCTACGCGCACACCCACGCGATGGTGTGGCGGCCCGACGGCGAGCTGCTCGCGATCAGCCGCCAGACGATCACCATCTTCGGCTGAGCCGTCTGCCCGGCGTACGGCAGCGCCACCTATTCGAGTGCGCGCAACCTAGCGGATCCCGCAGGTGGCGCGCACTCGAATAGGCGGTGCGTACGCCCGGCCGGGTGGATACAGCCGGACCGCCGGTCAGCGGCAGGTGAGCCGCCGCCCGACCGGCTGGGCAGACTCAGCCGTTCAGCCTGCGGAGCGGGTGGCGCGGCGGCGCTGGTCGTTGCGGGGGTTGCCGGCGGCCTGCCCGATCGACTGGCGGGCACCCGTGCTGCGCGCGCCGGAGCCCTGCGCACCTGACCGCTGCGCGCCGGAGCCATGGCCGCCGGAACGCTGAGCGCCCGAACCCTGTCGCGCAGAGCCCTGACGAGCGGAGCCCTGGGGCGCGGCCGACGGGGCGCCGCCGCTCTCGGGGCGACGACGACGAGCGCCGCCACCGCCGGAGCCCTGCTGGTCGCGGGCACCGCGCTCCGAGCCGTCGCGATCGCGACCCGCCCGGACCTGACGGTCCTGGTCGGCGCTGCGCCGGCCGTCGCCGCGGGACTGCCCGCCGCGACCCCGGCCCTGCTCGCCCTCAGCCTGCTGGCCCGCGCGCTGCCGGTTCTGACTCTGGCGATCCCGCCCACGACCGCGACGGGACTGACCGCGGACCGACTGACCCTCGACGCCATCGTCGGACGGCACGTGGGCCGGAGGCTCGGGGGCGTCGGCCAACGCGGCGGCCGCGTCCGCGCCCACGGGCAGGTCGATCTCGCCCGCGGTCACGCCGGCCGCGCGCAGCAGCGAGCGGACCTCACGGACCTGGTCCTGGGTGGCCACGGTGACGACCGTGCCGATGGCGCCGGCGCGGGCGGTGCGGCCCGAGCGGTGGACGTAGGCCTTGTGCTCGGCCGGCGGATCGGCGTGGACGACCAGCCCGACGTCGTCGACGTGGATGCCGCGGGCGGCGATGTCGGTCGCCACGAGCACGGTCGCCTCGCCGGAGGAGAACGCGTCGAGGTTCCGCACACGGGCGTTCTGCGACAGGTTGCCGTGCAGGTCCACGCTCGCCACGCCGCGGCCGGTGAGCTGCTTGGCCAGGCGCTTGGCGCCGTGCTTGGTGCGGGTGAACATGACGGTCCGCGGGTGCGCGCCGGCGAGGTCGGCGAGGGCGCGGACGCGGTCGTCGGCGTCGACGTGGAACACGTGGTGCGCGGTCGGGCCGGGCGTCGCCGAGCCGTCGTCCACCGAGTGGTCCACCGGGTCGGTGAGGAACCTGGTCACCAGCTTCTGCACGCCCGAGTCGAGGGTCGCCGAGAACAGCAGCCGCTGCGCGTCCGCCGGGGTCGCCGACAGGATGCGGGTGACGCCGGGCAGGAAACCCAGGTCGGCCATGTGGTCGGCCTCGTCGAGGACGCTGATCTCGATGGCGTCCATGCGGCAGTGCTTCTGACCCATGAGGTCCTCGAGGCGACCGGGGCAGGCCACGACGATGTCGACGCCGCGGTTCAGCGCGTCCACCTGGCGGCCCTGGGACACGCCTCCGAAGATCACGGTGGTCTTCATGCCGAGGGCGTTGGCGAGCGGCGCGAGGGTCTCGTCGATCTGACGGGCGAGCTCGCGGGTCGGGGCGAGGATGAGGCCGCGCGGCGCGTTGCGGGTGCGGCGACCGCCGGAGGCGGCCAGGCGCGCGACGAGCGGGAGGCAGAACGCGTAGGTCTTGCCGGAGCCGGTGCGGCCGCGGCCGAGCACGTCACGGCCGGACAGGGCGTCGGGCAGCGTCGCCGACTGGATGGGTGTCGGCGTGGTGATGCCCGCGTCGTTCAGGACGGCGAGCAGGGGGGAGGGAACGCCGAGATCGGCGAAAGAACGTGACAAGAGGAAGTGCTCCGAACATAGAGGATGGCGTCTTGCCCGGCGCGCTCACGGAGATCCGCATCGCCGCTGAGGCGGTGCGTCCGGTGCGCGACCACGGGATGGTCGACAGGCCGCGGCCCGAGGCAAGAGTGGTGCGGGCCGTCCTCGGACCATCCTACTCGCCGACGGACCGCGCACCCCATTCGCCGAGACAGGTGTGACGAGGACATCACGAGTGTCGGTGCGGGGTGGCACCATAGATGATCGTGCGACTCGACCTGTCCCTACTGCGCCGCCCGGAGCTCGGGTCGGTGCTGCTCGGACGGGAGCGGGAATCCGCCCGGATCCGCGCCTGGCGCGTTCGGATCCTGTTGATCCTGTCGCTACTGGGCTCCAACCTCGTGGGCGTCGCCGTCGCCGTGACGCTGATCTTCTTCGTGCTGCCCGGCCCGGCGCTGCTCTCGCGGGAGTTCCTCGTCCCCACCGTGATCGTCGTGCCCGTCTACGTGACGTTGGCGGTCATCACGGGCACGGTGTGGGTGACCCGCGCCGTCTACCGCAGGGTCCGCTGGTTCCTGGAGGGACACGAACCCACTGATCGGCAGCGCATCCGTACCCTCCGGCTGCCGGGGCGCATCACCCTCATCCAGGCGTTCCTGTGGCTGCTCGGGGCGGCCGTGGTGACCCCCGCGTACGGCGTGGTGGACCCGTCGTCGATCCCGGTCGTGGGATTCACGATCGTGTTCGCCGGCCTGGTCGTGTGCGGTGTCGCGTTCCTGCTGGCCGACTTCGGACTGCGTCCCGTCGCGGCGGTCGCGCTGTCCACCGGCCGGGCGCCGCGGGCCCGGTTCCTCGGCGCCATGACGCGGCTCCGGGTGGCATGGGCCCTGGGCAGCGGGGTCCCCGTGACAGGCCTGATCATCGTGGCGATCTACACCCTCGCGGGCCGTGCCCTGTCACTGGAACGCCTCGCCGTCGTCGTCATCGTCCTCGGTGCCACCTCACTGCTGGCCGGGTTCCTCCTCATCTCGCTGGCGACGGCCTCGATGATCGGCCCGCTGCGCAGCGTGCGGTGGGCGATGGAGGACATCACGGCCGGCACCCTGTCCCGGCGGGTGGTGGTCTACGACGGCACCGAGCTCGGCGAGCTGCAACGCGGCTTCAACCAGATGGCCGCCGGGCTCCAGGAGCGCGAGCGCCTGCGGGACCTGTTCGGGCGGCACGTGGGGCGCGACGTCGCCGAGGCCGCGGAGCTCCACGAGCCCGAACTGGGCGGGCAGAACTCGCGCGTCGGCATCGTGTTCGTGGACCTCATCGGCTCCACCGAGATGGCGGTGCGGTCCGAGGCCTCCGAAGTGGTGGACGTGCTCAACCAGTTCTTCTCCGTGGTGGTGGAGACCGTGGAGGAGTACGACGGCATCGTGGCCAGCTTCCTGGGGGACGCCGCGCTCGTGGTGTTCGGGGCACCGCGGTCGATGGCGGACCCGGCCACCGCGACCCTGGCGTGTGCGCGCGTGCTGGGGCGGCGGCTGCAGGAGCGGGTGCCCGACTGCCGCGCCGGCATCGGGGCGTCGTTCGGTGACGTGGTGGCCGGGTACGTCGGCTCGGACGACCGCTTCGAGTACACGGTGATCGGCGACGCGGTGAACGAGGCCGCGCGCCTGTGCGAACTGGCCAAGGACCGGCCGGGGCGCGTCCTGGCCTCGGGCGTGGCGACCGATGCCGCCGCGGAGGTCGAGCGCGGCCGCTGGGACGAGGTGGGATCACAGGTCGTGCGGGGGCGGAACGAACCGACCCGGCTGTGCGCGCCGGCCGACACGACGGACACGGCGGACCCGACGGACACCGCGGATGGCGCGCACAGTCGCTAGCACGGCGCCCCTGCTGCTACTGCAGGACGACGTCCCGCCCACCGAGCGCGACCTCGAGGCCCTCCGGCACCACGCGGGCGCCCTCGATCACCACGCCGTCGGGCAGCGAGGCGACGGTCGAGTCGACGGTGCCCGTGATGCCCGAGAACAGGCCGGACGGCAGTTCGAACCCGAGGAGCGAGGTCTGCTGAGGCGTGAGGGTCAGCTGACCGTCGGTCACGCCGGGGACGACGCCGACCTCCGCGATCCCGCCGATGTCCGCGCGCAGCAATCCGGCGGCGGCATCCGGCCGCACCGAGCGGACCTCGGTCAGGCCCGCCACGGGTGAGCCCTCCGCCGGGTTGCCCTGCGCGGCGGCGGCCGCGAGCTGCTCGCCGCTGAGAACCGCGATGCCGTCGGCGGTGTCCGCGCGGATCCCGCCGTCGACCAGCCGGACGGAGTGGCCGGTCACGTCGATGCGCGGGACGGTCGCGTTGCCGGGAGAGGTCAGCCGGACCGTCCCCACGGATTGCGTCGTGGCCAGGTCCCACAGCACGGGAGTGCTGCCGAACCCCACCGACACCGGCGCGTCGATCCGGGCGGACGCGTCGCTCTCGGCCCGGTCGGACAGGTACCAGCGGGCCCCGAACTCCGCGGCCACCACCAGCCCCACGAGGAGCAGGAGCAGTAAGAACAGCGAGCACCCGCACCCGCGTCCGCGTCGCCCGCCACCGCGACGTCGGTTGGCGGCCGTCCGATCTCGTCGTCCCATGGGGGTATGGTGCCGGACCCGCGTCACGCGGTCCACCGTCTCCGGGACCGGTTGCGAGGAGAGGCGTCCGCCCTCACGATCGGGGGCATGACCGAGACACACGATGCACGAACCGACATCCGCACCGTCGCTTTTCTCGTGGCCTCCGAGGGCATCGAGCGCGTCGAACTCACCGAGCCGTGGGGTGCCGTCTCCGGGGCGGGGCACACGCCGGTGCTCGTGAGCACCGAGGGCGGCGAGGTCGGGCTGGTCGACCACCTCGACCCGGCCGGTACGCACGCCGTCGACCGGATCAGCGCCGACACCTCGGCCGCCGACATCGACGTGCTCGTCCTGCCCGGCGGCGTCGCCAACCCGGACGCGCTGCGGCAGGACTCCCACGCCGTGAACCTGGTGCGCGAGATGGTCGAGGCGGGCAAGCCCGTGTTCGCCATCTGCCACGCCCCGTGGGTGCTCGTCGAGGCCGACGTGGTCCGCGGCCGCCGGATCACCTCCTACCCGAGCCTGCGGACAGACCTGGTCAACGCGGGCGCGGAGTGGGTCGACGAGGAACTCGTCAGTGATGGCGGGATCACGACCAGCCGTCGGCCCGACGACCTGCCCGCCTTCTGCGACGCGCTCCTCGAGGCACTTCGCGGAGACGTCTGAGGAGGACGTTGTAGCGATGATCGGCGTCTACGTTCACAACCGTGGGCGCGGGCATCTGCACCGGGTGCTGCCGGTCGTCGCGGCTCTGAGGGAACGGGGCGAGGAGGTCACGCTGCTCGTGACCGGGCCGTTCGACCACAACCTCCGCCCGCCCGGGGCCGGGGTGGTGCACCTGCCGGTCGACGGGGTCGCGGCCGAGGGCGTCGCGGTCGCCGCCCGCCGGAGTGCGGTGGCGTGGATCGACCGCGCCAGACCGCGGGCGTTCTGGGTCGACTCGTCACCGGGGATGTCGCTGGCCGCGGGCATGGCCGGCGCCCCGATGGTGAGCACACTGCCGCCCGGGTTGCGGGACGACGAACCGCACCGGCTCCGCTGCCGTGCCGCCGAGAAACTCATCGCGGCCTGGCCGCCCGGTGCGCACCGCGAGGCCGTCGCGAAGGCGGGACGTGCGGTGTACGAGATCGGCGGGATCTCCCGCTTCGAGCATCGCGAGCCCGAGCCGCGCGAGCTGCGCCGTCGCCCCCGCGTGGTCCACCTCAACGGATCCACCGAATTCTGGGACCACCGGTTCTGGCGCGCGGTCCGCACGACCGCCGGCGAGCTGGGCGTCACGGAATGGACGGAGCTGGGTGGGCCGGACGGGGCGTGGCACGACGACCCGTGGTCCGAGTTGTGCTCTGCGGACGTCGTGGTCACCGGGGCGGGCCAGACGTCCGTCGCCGACGCGGCCTGTGCGGACGTCCCGCTCGTGGTGGTCCCGGGAAAGCACGATCACGGCGAGCACGAGGCCACCGCCGAGGCGCTGGCCGCGCTGCCCGGCACGTCGGTGATGAGGTACGGAGACGGACCCACGGCGGTCGCGTACGCGGTGCGCGAGCAGGTGGACCGCGCTCTGAACGGCGAAGTCGGGGGCATCCGGAAGTGGTGGGGGGTGGACGGTGCGGCGTCGCGCGCCGCGGAGGTCATCCGGTCGACGACGAGGGCGACGGTTCGCCATTGACCGCCCCGGCCCGGACGGCCGAAATGTGAGTAGTAGACAACTTCTCACCTGTAGTGGATTCTGCTGCAAAAGCGCTGCGCAACCCGTTGACACGAACATATACCTCTCGGTATGTGAGTTCACTCCGCGCACGGCGAGGCGGATCACTGACAGGATGGGTGCAGAGCGCTGCCGACCGAGCTTTCAGGGCCTAACACGGGCACGTCGGAACGGCGGGAACGGAGGCCACATGCCCAGATACAAGAACCTCGAACCCATGGCGGCTTTCTGGTCGTGGCGCGACGGTGCGGCGTGCATCGGCCACGAGGACCTGTTCTACAGCCTCGAGGAGGAGTCGAAGGGCGCGCGGCGGAAGAAGGAGGACCAGGCAAAAGCGGTGTGTGCCACCTGCCCGGTCTTCGACACCTGCCGGACGTTCGCCCTTGAGACCAAGGAGTTGTACGGCGTATGGGGCGGCCTCACCGAGGCCGAAAGGCATCGGATCGCCGGCCGCCACCGCACCGGCTGACCCCGTGATCCGCGCGAGCGATCGTGCGGATCCTAATTTGGATCCCCAGGGGTCGCCTCGTGTCCGGGGCGGCCCTTCGTCCTGTTGGCCTCTTTCATCTCCGCCTCGTGGACGTGTCGGCGGCCGCCGGTGAGCTCCTCGCGCACCGCGCGGTCGACCTCGCGCGCGGTGGACCAGAAGCCGTCGTCGAACTCCTCCACCATCTGGAACGTCCACCGGCCGTGGAGGACGTTGACCCCCACGACCTCGGATCGGATCCGTTCGGCGAGTTCCGTGCGACCGATCTCGTCGAGCTTGTCGGCGGCCTCCTGGAGGAGGATGTCCGCTCGCCCGATGAGCTGGTGCAGGTCGTACAGCCGACCGCGGGCCCGCTCGATGTACTCCAGTGCCTCGCTCACGCTGCCGGCCGCCTCGACCTCGGCGTCGGTCGCGCCCTCGGGTCGACGGTGCGTCTCGTCGACGCTCGGGGTGCGGTTGTCGTCTCCGGATGCCACGTCGTCTCCCGCCACGTCAGACCGTCCGGGTGATGCGCTGCAGCTGCCGCGGGTTCGTGTGGTGTTTGAGTGCGGTGACCAGGCCCGCACGCCGACCGTCGCGGGTCTCGTACGTCCTCGGCTCGCCGGCGAACATCTTCTCCGACCGCGTCTCCGGCGCGTCGTCGGCCGTGGCCTTGAGGAACCGGTTCGGCAGCGACAGCTTGGCGATGGTGCGCCACGACTGCCAGTACTGCTTGTACAGCGGGCCGGTGGTGTACGGCAGATCCCAGCGGCGGCAGACGTCCTGCACCTTCTCGGCGACCTCGGCGTACCGGTTGGACGGGATCGTGGGGAACAGGTGGTGCTCGATCTGGAACGACAGGTTGCCGGACATGAAGTGCATGAGCTTGCTGCCGGTGAAGTTGGCCGAGCCCAGCATCTGGCGCAGGTACCACTGCGCCTGGGTCTCGTTCTCCAGGTCCTCCAGGGTGAACTTGTCGGCCCCGTCCGGGAAGTGACCGCAGAAGATCACGGCGTTCGACCACAGGTTGCGGATGACGTTGGCGGTCATGTTCGCGGTCATGGTGGTCTTCCAGTTGGGGCCCGACAGCAGCGGGAACCACACGTAGTCCTTGCCCACCTGGCGGCGGGCCTTCCGCAGGAACTGCCCGATCCGCTTCTTCTGCTCGTCCCACCCCGAGGAGTTGATGGTCCCCGGTGCAATCTCGAGGTGCTGGACGCCCACGCCCCACTGGAACGCGAACGCGAGCATCGTGTTCCAGACCAGGTTGAGCGAGTTGGGCGGGTGCCACGGCTGGTCGCGCGTCACCCGCACCACGCCGTACCCGACGTCGTCGTCCATGCCGACGATGTTGGTGTACTTGTGGTGGTGGTAGTTGTGCGTGGCCTTCCAGTGCTCGGACGTGCCGACGATGTCCCACTCCCAGGAGCTGGAGTGGATGACCGGGTCGTTCATCCAGTCCCACTGCCCGTGCATCACGTTGTGCCCGAGCTCCATGTTCTCGATGATCTTCCCGGCGGCGAGCAACCCGGTGCCGAGCGCCCACGCGGGCCGGTACCCGGAGAAGAGCAGGACGACTCGGCCGCCGGCCACGAGGCCGCGCTGCAGTCTGATCGTGTTCTGCACGTATCGGCGGTCGCGGTCGCCGAGGGAGTCCACGACGTCCTGGCGGATCGCCTCGAGTTCCTCGCCGATGGCTTCTACGTCGTCGGCGGTGAGATGGGCGTATTCCCTGACAGCTGATATCGCCATGTAACGACGGTACGCACCGCTGCACGCCATGTCGACCGGTTCGCGGTGCGCGTAGCGGACACGTCCGCGGTCTTGGGGCGGTGAGGCCTTTCGGAGCCCTATAGTTCCTCACATGGCTCTCGTCGAGATCTCAGGCGTCAATAAGCACTTCGGTGACTTCCACGCGCTCAAGGACATCAACCTGTCCATCGAGCAGGGGGAGGTCGTCGTGGTGATCGGGCCGTCCGGCTCCGGTAAGTCGACGCTGTGCCGCACCATCAACCGGCTCGAGACCTTCGAGTCCGGCTCCATCACGATCGACGGCAAGCCGCTGCCCGAGGAGGGTAAGGCGCTCGCCAAGCTGCGCGCCGACGTGGGGATGGTCTTCCAGTCCTTCAATCTTTTCGCCCACAAGACGATCTTGGAGAACGTCACCCTGGGGCCGATCAAGGTCCGTAAGCAGAGCAAGGCGGAGGCGGAGAAACGGGCCATGGAGCTGCTCACCCGCGTCGGGGTCGAGCACCAGGCGGCCAAGTACCCGGCGCAGCTGTCGGGTGGCCAGCAGCAGCGCGTGGCGATCGCCCGGTCGCTGGCCATGGACCCCAAGGTCATGCTCTTCGACGAGCCGACCTCCGCCCTCGACCCCGAGATGATCAACGAGGTCCTCGACGTGATGACCGGCCTGGCCAAGACCGGCATGACGATGGTCGTGGTGACCCACGAGATGGGCTTCGCGCGCAAGGCCGCCGACCGCGTGATCTTCATGGCGGACGGCGAGCTGGTCGAGCAGGCCACACCCGAGGAGTTCTTCACCAATCCGCAGAGCGCCCGGGCCAAGGACTTCCTGTCCAAGATCCTCTCCAACTAGAAGGGCCCGTCCGCGGACCCGTTCAGGACCCATCCACCCCACCCCACAAGGAGTACTCATGAACATCCGACGGATCGGAGCGGCCGCGGCGGCCGTCTCCCTGGCGCTCGGGCTGAGCGCGTGCGGCAGCGATGACGGCGGCGACGGCGGGAACCAGCTCAAGGTCGGCATCAAGTTCGACCAGCCGGGCCTCGGCCTCAAGGAGGGCAACGAGTACACCGGCTTCGACGTCGACGTCGCCCGCTACATCGCCGAGAAGCTCGGCACCGCCGAGGACGACATCGAGTGGATCCAGGCGCCGAGCGCCCAGCGCGAGACGCTGCTGGAGACCGGCCAGGTCGACATGATCGTGGCCACGTACTCCATCACCGACTCCCGCAAGGAGAAGGTCGGATTCGCCGGACCGTACTTCATCGCCGGCCAGGACCTGCTGGTCCGCGCCGACGACGACTCGATCACCGGGCCGGACTCCCTCGACGGCAAGCGCCTGTGCTCGGTCACCGGCTCGACCTCGGCGCAGACCGTCAAGGAGCAAGTGCCGGGCGTCAACCTTCAGGAGTTCGGCACCTACTCCGAGTGCGTCTCCGCGCTGGTGTCCAACGCGGTCGACGCCCTGACCACGGACGACACGATCCTCGCGGGCTACGCTTCCCAGGACCAGTACCAGGGCCAGCTCAAGGTGGTCGGCGCGCCGTTCACCGAGGAGCGCTACGGCGTGGGCATCGCCAAGGGCGACACGGAGAAGTGCGAGCAGATCAACGAGGCCATCCGCGAGATGATCTCGGACGGTAGCTGGGACACCGCGGTCGAGGAGAACCTCGGCGCCGCCGGCTTCACCCCGGGCGAGGGCAACCCGCCCGAGCCGGACGCCTGCGCTTGATCTGAATCGATCCCTGCCGGCCGGGTCGACACCCGACCCGGCCGGCCCCGCCACCTCCGCGCCGCCGCCCACCGGGGCGCGGAGGTCCGGCACCCCATCACGGAAGGTGGACCATGGGCGACATCTTCGCCGACTATGACGTCCTCGGAGCGGTCTGGGTGACCATCCAGCTTTCGATCCTGGGCAGCATCGGCGCCCTGATCCTGGGAACGCTCGTGGCCGTCCTGCGCGTGTCCCCGGTGGCGGTGCTGCGCGGCCTGGGGACCTCGTACGTCAACACGTTCCGGAACCTGCCGCTGACGCTGCTGATGGTCTTCAGCATCCTGGGCCTGTCCTTCATCCTGCAACTGTCGGTCTCCGACGACTTCGCGCGCAACGCGTTCTGGTGGGCGGCGATCATGCTGGCCGTCTACCACGCGGCCTACATCTGTGAGGCCCTGCGCTCGGGCGTCAACACGGTGCCGGTGGGGCAGGCGGAGGCGGCCCGCTCGATCGGCCTGGGGTTCGGACAGTCCCTGCGCGAGGTGATCCTCCCGCAGGCGTTCCGCGGCGCGATCGCCCCGCTCGGCTCGGTCATCATCGCGCTCATCAAGAACTCCACCGTCGCGGCCGTGATCGGCGTCGGTGACTCGGCGGGGCTGCTGCAGGTGATCACGGAGAACGAGGGCGCGAGCCTGCCGACGTTCTTCTTCTTCGCTATGGTCTTCGTGATCCTCACCCTCCCGATCGGGCTGTGGACCACCTCCCTCTCCCGGAAGCTGGCGGTGAAGCGATGAGCACCCAGGCCGTCCTGTTCGACGCGCCCGGTCCCAAGGCCAGGCTGCGTCACCGTGTCCTCACGGTGGTGGGCGCGATCCTCGCGCTGGGCATCGCGTACATCGTCTTCCTGCAATTCCAGAAGGCCGGTCAGCTCAAGGCCTTCATGTGGGAGCCCTTCGTCACCGACCCCGAGGTGTGGACGTCGTACCTCATCCCCGGGCTCAAGGGGACGTTCACCGCGGCCGGGATCTCGATCGTGCTCGCGGTGGTGTTCGGGCTGCTGTTCGGCATGGGCCGACTCTCGCCGTTCGCCCCTCTGCGGTGGTTCTGCAGTGTGATCGTCGAGTTCTTCCGCGCCGTGCCGGTGCTTCTGATGATGGTGTTCGCCTACTTCGGGTACTTCGCCACGTCCGACCTCGTGCCCAACCAGCACGCGCCGCTCGCCGCCGTCGTCACCGCTCTCACGCTCTACAACGGGGCTGTCATCGCCGAGCTCGTCCGTTCGGGCGTCCACGGTCTGCCCAAGGGGCAGTCCGAGGCGGGACTGTCGGTGGGCCTCACCTCCGGGCAGGTGCTGCGGTCGATCCAGCTCCCCCAGGCCCTCACAGCGATGCTCCCGGCCCTTGTCGGCCAACTCGTCGTCGTCCTCAAGGACTCCGCGCTGGGTTACGGCATCACCTACCTCGAGCTGCTCAACTGGTCCAAGACGCTCGGCTCGGCGTACGCCAACACGGTCCCCGCGTACATCGTGGCGGGCATCCTGTTCATCGTCATCAACTACTCGCTGACCAAGCTCGCCGTGTACCTCGAGGGTCGGATGAAGAAGCGCCGCGCCAGGGCCTGACCGCCGCGACACTTCCCGTTCCGCCTACGGGCCCGGGACTGCGAAGAGGGGCCCCGCCGGATCCGATCCGGCGGGGCCCCTCTCGTCGTGTGCTGACCGGGTCAGATCACTTCGGTGGCATCCGGATGCCACCGTCGACGCGGATGGTCTCCGCGTTCATGTACGGGTTGGTGAGCAGCTCCATGACCATGGACGCCAGCTCGTCCCCGGAGCCGAGACGCTTGGGGTGAAGGACGCTCTCGCCGAGCTTGGCCTTGAACGCCTCCGACTCCGGACCCTCGCCGTAGATCGGGGTGTCGATGAGGCCCGGCGCCACGGTGTTGAGGCGGATGCCGGCGGCCGACAGGTCGCGGGCGACCGGGAGGGTCATGCCGACGATGCCGCCCTTGGACGCGGAGTACGCGGCCTGGCCTATCTGGCCGTCGAACGCCGCGACGGACGCCATGTTGACGATCGCGCCCCGCTGCCCGTCCTCGTCGGCCTCCTGGGTGCTCATCTTGGTGGCGGCCAGGCGCAGCATGTCGAACGAGCCGATGAGGTTGATGTCGATGACCTTGCGAAACGCGTTGAGATCGAAGGCCGACGAGTACTCGCCGTCGCGACCGATCGTGCGCTGTGCCCACCCGATGCCGGCGGAGTTGACGAGGTAGCGCAGCGGGCCCAGCTCGAGCGCGGCGGCGACGGCCTTCTCGTTGTCCTCGGTCTTGGTCACGTCCACGGCGACGAACGTGCCGCCGACCTCGTTCGCCAGGGCCTCACCCTTCTCCGCGTTGAGGTCGGCGACGACCACCTTGGCGCCCTTGGTGGCGAGTTGACGGACGACGGCGGCGCCGATTCCCGACGCACCGCCCGTGACGATGGCACTTGCTCCAGAGATCTCCATACGAGCACCGTAACAAGCACGGGCGATGGATACGGGTGTCTTCCTCCGGGTTACTCGCCGGTGCCGGGGACCACGACGTCCCAGCGGATGCCGAACCGGTCGTGGACCTGCCCGTACCGGTCACCCCACGGCGCGATCTCGAAGGGCATCGCCATCTGACCCCCGCTGCCGGTGACCTTGTCGAGGAAGGCACGGGCCTCGTCCTCGGTGTCGAAGCCGAGGAGGAAGGAGTAGACGTCATTTCTCAGCTGCGGCAGGGACTCGCCCATGGCGTCGCCGCCGGTGAGGGTGATCCCCGGCGCCTCGAGGGTGGCGTGGGCGACCGAGCCGTGCGGCGGGTCGAACGGGAAGTCGTCCGTGGACGGGAACTGGTCGTAGGTCATCAGGCTGAGCTCCCCGCCGAAGAGCTCGTGGTAGTACGGGAACGCCTCGGAGGCGTTGCCGGGGAAGGAGATGTACGGGGCGCAGGACATGGACATCTACCGCGGTCTCTCGTCGTGGGCGCCCGCCTGCCGGTGCCGCCCGGTAGCGATAACGCTAGACCTCCGGCGTGGTCGACGGCACGTTAAATCGAGTCGCCGTTGGTCCGGCGGCCGGACAGCGCGAGGAGCCGGGTGCGCGCATCGGCCCCGATCGGGACCGGAAACGCGTCGGCGAGCACGTCGAAGGACCGCATCAGCTCGACCACGTCCCGTGCGTGGGCGAGGGTCCACGCGGCGAGCTCCCCGGTGTCCTCCGACCCCCAGGAGGCGGGGTCGAGGTCGTGGGCGTGGACGAGCAGTTCGAACACGCGAAGCGCGAGGAGATCGCGGACGGGGATCTCGGCCAACCGGTGCGGGACGGGGGCGTCAGCGTCGCGAGACCGGGCGAGTTCCTTACGCAGGCCGGCCGAGGTCCGGTACAGCGCGGGGACCGGCTTGTCGCCGGCGTGGTCGGCGGTCCGGGTCCAGCCGATCTCCGACTCCGGTAGCCGCGGGAAGTAGGCGGCGTACCGCAGCCCGCCGCCCAGGACGTGGTTGGCGAGGTCGCGCCGGGACCAGCCGGGGCAGGCCGCGCAGTCGCCGTCGAGCGGTGAGGCGAGCGCGCGCGCGAACACCTTCGTCGACCGGTCGAGGACGTCCAGGTCCTCCGGGGGCAGTGGCGACGGGGTCACGGGCGGCACCTCACCTCAGGGAATGTCAGAGCTCCACACTAGGTTGGTCCTGACGGCGAGAACAGAGTGTATGTGGTGAGCGCGCCCGCCTCTCGCCCCCGTGCGACGTGACGAGAAAGGACCGATACCCGACATGAGCCCGCAGACCTCCGGTGCCGCCGAGACCCGGGAGTTCCAGGCCGAGACCCGGCAGCTGCTGGATCTGATGATCCACTCGATCTACTCGAATCCGGACACCTTCCTTCGCGAGGTCATCTCCAACTCCTCCGACGCGCTGGACAAACTCCGCCTGGCCGCGCTGCAGGACTCCTCGCTCGGGGTCGACACCTCGGACCTGCACATCGAGTTGGTCCCGGACGCGGCGGCCCGCACGCTGACCATCCGGGACAACGGCATCGGCATGTCCCGCGACGAGGTGGTGGACCTGATCGGCACGCTCGCCAAGTCGGGCACCGGGCAGATGCGGGAGGCGCTCGCCGCCGCCCGCGCCGCGCAGGAGTCGGGCGAGGTATCGGAGCAGGCCACCGCGGACCTCATCGGCCAGTTCGGCATCGGCTTCTACTCCACGTTCATGGTGGCCGACACGGTCACGCTCATCACCCGTAAGGCCGGGGAGAGCGTTGGTACGCGCTGGACGTCGAGCGGTGAGGACACCTACACGATCGAGGAGGCCCCGGACGCCCCGCAGGGCACGTCGGTCATCCTGCAGCTCAAGCCCGCCGGCGGGGACGCGGCCCTGCCGGACTACACCGAGGAACACACGCTGCGCCGCGTGGTGCGCACCTACTCGGACTTCATCGCCTGGCCCATCCGGATGGACGTCGAGCGCCCGGCGCCGGAGCCGGAGGAGGGCGCGGCCGACGGGGAGTCCGGCGACGCCCCGGCCGGCGGCACGATCACCGAGACCGTCACCCTGAACTCGCAGAAGGCGCTGTGGACCCGGCCGAAGTCGGAGGTCACCGACGAGGAGTACGCCGAGTTCTACCGCCACATCTCGCACGCGTGGGACGAGCCGCTGGAGACCATCACCCTCAAGGCCGAGGGCACGTTCGAGTACCAGGCGCTGCTGTTCCTGCCCACGCAGGTGCCGTTCGACCTGTTCTCCCCGGACACCAAGCGGGGCGTGCAGCTCTACGTCCGCCGGGTCTTCATCATGGACGACTGCGAGGAGCTGGTCCCGCCGTTCCTCCGCTTCGTCAAGGGCATCGTCGACGCCCAGGACCTGTCGCTCAACGTCTCGCGCGAGATCCTGCAGCAGGACCGTCAGATCCGGGCGATCCGCAAGCGTCTGGTCAAGCGGGTGCTGCAGACCATCGAGCAGCTCCGCAACGACCGGCCGGAGGAGTTCCGCAGCTTCTGGGCCAACTTCGGCGCGGTCCTCAAGGAGGGCCTGATCTCCGATGTCGACGCCCGCGAGCAGCTGCTCGCCGTGAGCACCTTCGCGTCCACCCGGCCCGCCACCGCGTCGGAGAAGGCGCCGGAGGGCGAGGGCGAGAAGACCGGGGACGACGACGAGGTTGGCACCACCATCGCCGAGTACATCTCCCGTATGGCGGACGGGCAGGAGGAGATCTACTACCTCACCGGCACGTCCCGCGCGGCGGTGGAGAACTCCCCGCACCTGGAGGCGTTCCGTGCCCGTGGCGTCGAGGTCCTCATCCTCACCGACCCGGTGGACGAGGTGTGGGTGGACGCGGTCGGCGAGGTCGACGGCAAGCGGCTGCGGTCTGTGGCCAAGGGCGACGTGGACCTGTCCGGCATCGGCGCGGAGGCCGAGGAGGGCAAGGACGAGCCCGACGCCGCCGAGTACGCCGACCTGCTCACCTGGCTGGGCGAGGAGCTGTCCGACGAGGTCAAGCAGGTGCGCCTGTCGCATCGCCTCACCGAGTCGGCGGCGTGCATGGTCGGTGACGAGTTCGACATGACCCCGCAGCTGGAGGCCATGTACCGCGCCTCGGGTATGGAACTGCCCGTCAGCAAGCGGATCCTCGAGCTCAACCCCACGCACCCGCTGGTCGAGCGCCTGCGCGCCCGGCACGCCGAGGATCCCTCGGCGCCCGAGCTCAAGGACACCGCGCGGCTCATCGCCGGTGCCGCCGTCCTCGCCGAGGGCGGCACGCTGTCCGACCCGGCCGCGTTCGCCAAGCTGCTGGTCGACCGCATCTGACGGGCCGGTCCCGACCATCGACTACGCCGCCCCGCGGGACCCCGACCGGGTCACCGCGGGGCGGCGGCGTATCTCAGGGCTGGTGCGCGGCCGCGGCGGACGCGGGTGACCCGGCCCGGCCGCCGGCGAGGTGGCCGCAGGCCAGGCCGATCGCCGCGCCCGCGGCCGTCTCGATCGGCGTGTGGTGACTGATCCGCACGCGCGCCCACGCCACCGGCGGCACCAGCACCAGCAGTCGCCAGTAGCGGGGCGAGAGCTCGCGGGCGAGCACCGCGATCACCCCGCTCAGCACCGCCGTGTGGAACGACACCTTCACCTTGAGGGTCGCGGACCCGGCGACGCCCAACGCCACGAGCGCGGCCCGCGTCATGCGGCGCAGCTCGTCCGGCGCTCCGCGGCGCTGCTGGGCCGCCAACAGGGTCGCGACCGATACCGCGATCCCGGCGATCACCAGCGGCCGGTCCTCCCGACGGGTGACGTGGTGATCCGACAGCGCCTTGCGCCGGACCCGCCACGTGATCGCCGCCTGCGGCACCACACCCAACCCGGCCGCCGCCGCCACGCCCCACCGGGTCGACCCCACCTGCCGGCCCAGGTGGACAGAGCCGATCGTGAGTACGACCCACGGTGCGAAGACCTCTGTCAGCAGAGCTGCCGGGGCCGGGCCCGGACCGAAAGCCACCGCCGCCCCCGCCGCATCCGGTGCGCCCTCCGCGATCCGCGTGTCGCCCGCATCAGCCACCATCCACCCCCCCGAATCCGCTACTCCGTCTCGGCATCCGCTACTGCTACAGGGGTAGCGAACCCGGAGGGAGAGTAGCGGATTCCGGCTGGCGGTGACTGGAGCTGGCTGGAGGTGGCCGGATCGGGCGGGCGCGGCGGGGAGAGTTCAGTCGCCGAGGATGTCGGCGCGGCATTCCTCGGCCAGGCGCAGGGTCGCCGCGTCGAACAGCACCAGGGTCGCGGTCCCGACCCCGGTGTCGGTGGCGGCCAGCGTGGCCAGCGCGGTGCGGATCGCGTCCTCGCGCGGCCAGCCGTAGGCCCCCGCGGAGATCAGTGGGAACGCCACCGTTCGTGCGCCGAGCTCGTCGGCCACCGCCAGCGAGTTCCGGTAGCAGTCGGCGAGCAGCCGGGCACCGTCCGGATCGCGGCCGTGGATCGGGCCGACCGTGTGGATCACCCAGCGCGCGGGCAGATCACCGGCGCCGGTCGCGACGGCCCGGCCGGTCGGCAATCCGTCGGGCAACCGGCCGGACCTCAGCTCGCGACACTCCGCCAGGATGGTCGGCCCGCCCGCGCGGTGGATGGCCCCGTCCACCCCGCCGCCCCCGAGAAGTGAACTGTTGGCCGCGTTGACCACCGCGTCCACGTCCATGCGTGTGATGTCGCCGTGGCTCAGCTCTATCCGAGCGCGCCTCGTCGTCGTCATACCGTCTCCCTCCGGCGGATCATCGGCGTCGGCGCGTGATCGAGGCGGTCCATCAGCCACATGATGGTCGCCACCTCACCCACCCACGCCAGACTCACACACCAGCCCGCCAGGATGTCGCTGGGGAAGTGCACCCCCAGATACATCCGGGTGCCGCCGATGGTCGGCACGTACACCGCCGACCCGGCGATCACCGCGACCCGCCACCGCGTCGGCCACGCCAGGACGCACGTGCACGCCGCCAGCGCGGCGCTGGCCATGGCGTGACCGCTGGGGAACGAGAAGCTCTTCTCCTGCACGATGTGCGTGAAGAACGTCGGCCGGTCGCGGCGGTACAGCGCCTTGAGCACCGAGTTGATGATCGTCGACCCCACCAGCGACACCGTGAGCAACGCGGCCGGGCGGCGGCTGCCCCGCACCGACACCAGGTAGGCCGACGTCGCCAATGCGAACAACGGCACCGCCGTGACACCGCCGAGCTCGGTCACCGCCCGGGCGATCCGCGTGTTGCGGGGCGAGTGCCTGCGCTGCAGCCACATCATCACCGGCTGGTCGAAGGGCAGCTTGGCACCGCTGCGGATGCGCTCGGCGAGCTCGACGAAGCCGATCACCGGCGTCGCGAACCCCACGAACGCCACCCCGAAGATCGCCCACGTCCCGCGGGGCAGCGGCACCTCCTGCCGGTCGACGATGCTGCCGAGCAGTCCGTCCGACGGATGCAGGCGGCGAAACACGTCCCGCGCCGAGGACAGGGCCCGGGCGCCACGGGTGGTCGTCGTGCGCGACATACCCCCCAGACTAGGCAATCCCGCGGTGTCCCCGCCCGCGGATCGCGACGAGGCCCGGTGCCCCACGATTAAGGTGGGCCGGAGTCGACCCGAGAGGCGGAGGACGAATGACCCGAACCCGTGTGGAAGAAGACCTGCTCGGCACCAAGGAGGTCCCGGCGGACGCGTACTACGGCATCCACACGGTCCGGGCTGTCGAGAACTTTCCCATTGCACCCACCACCATCAGCGACGTCCCCGACTTCGTGCGTGGCATGGTCATGGTGAAGAAGGCCGCCGCCCTGGCCAACCTGGAGATGGGCGTCCTTGACCAGACGGTGGCGGACGCGATCGTCGGGGCGTGCGACGAGATCCTGGTGGACGGACGCTGCATGGACCAGTTCCCCTCCTGCGTCTACCAGGGCGGCGCCGGCACCTCGGTCAACATGAACACCAACGAGGTGGTGGCCAACCTCGCGCTCGAACGGCTCGGGCATCCCAAGGGCTCCTACGACATCATCAGCCCCAACGACGACGTCAACAGGTCCCAGTCCACCAACGATGCCTATCCCACCGGGTTCCGCATCGCCCTGTGGCACGCGCTCGAGCGGCTCGAACCGGCGCTCGTCGCGCTGCGGGAGGCCTGCTACGACAAGTCCGAGGAATTCCGCGAGGTCCTCAAGATGGGCCGCACCCAGCTCCAGGACGCCGTGCCCATGTCCCTGGGCCAGGAGTTCGGCGGCTTCGCCGTGAACCTCGACGAGGAACTCCACGTGCTCGGCTCCGCCGCCCGCATGCTGCTCGACGTCAACCTCGGCGCCACCGCGATCGGCACCGGCGTCAACACCCCGCCCGACTACCGCCGCGCGGTCATCAACCACCTGCGCGCCGTCACCGGCCTCCCGGTCACCGGCGCGATGAACCTCATCGAGGCGACGAGCGATACCGGCGACTACGTCAACGTCCACGCCGCCCTCAAGCGGACCGCGGTCAAGCTGTCGAAGATCTGCAACGACCTGCGGCTGCTGTCCTCCGGGCCGCGCGCCGGCCTCAACGAGATCAACCTGCCCGAACTGCAGGCGGGGTCGTCGATCATGCCAGCCAAGGTCAACCCCGTGATCCCCGAGGTCGTCAACCAGGTGTGCTTCAAGGTGATCGGCAACGACATGACCGTCACCATGGCAGCCGAGGCCGGGCAGCTCCAGCTCAACGTCATGGAGCCGGTGATCGCCCAGGCGATGTTCGAGTCCATCTCCCTGCTCACCAAGGCCATGGAGACGCTCACCGAGAAGTGCGTCCGCGGGATCACCGCCAACGCCGAGATCTGCCGAGCCAACGTGATGAACTCGATCGGGATCGTCACCTACCTCAACCCCATCATCGGCCACCACAACGGCGACATCGTGGGGCGCGAGTGCGCTCGCTCCGGCCGCGGGGTGCGCGAGGTCGTACTGGAGATGGGCCTGCTGTCCGCGGAGGAACTCGACGACATCCTGTCCCCGGCCAACCTCCTGCGCCCGCAGTACAAGGGACGCTCGGTCAAGAACGTCGTGGCACAGCCGGGGCAGGACACGACCGGGCCGACGGGCTGAGGTCGCAAGGGGGCTGATTCCGGGCGCGGGGACCGCTACCGTCGGCCCATGACCTCTCCCACATCGCGCGTCGTCGCCGGACGCGAGATCACCTTCCCGGTTCCCGTCGTGTCCGCCTCGGTCTCGGGCGCGGCCTTCCTCGCGCGGTCCGCCGTCGTGCGCAGGCTCATCGCCGGCGGGCGGCAGTCCGCCGTGATCGAGGCCGCGGGCGCCGAGCCCGTCTCGCTGCCCGGCGGGCGCACCCCGGCGATCATGATCCATGTCCGCTACCACGACGTGCCGGGCAACGTCCTGGGCGCTTATCACGAGATCGGCCTGGCGTTCCAGCTCACCGTGCCCGGCGCGGGGACGCTGGTGCACATCCACGAGCTGCCGGTCGACCAGGACTTCACCCTGGCGGCGGGCAACGAGCTGTGGGGCTTCCCCAAGTGGAAGGGCGACATGGTCGGCACGGCCGGAGGCGCCCTCGACGACGCGCGTCTGGGCGCCGTGGGCTCGGCCGGAGCGGGAGGCGTCGACCTCCGGCTCGACACGCGCGTGGGCCTGCCGATCCCCGGCCGTCAGTCGCTCGCCATGAACTGCGTGCAGGTCCTCGACGGTGCGCCCGTCCTCGTCCGGGCCCAGGCCACGGCGACCGGCGGGCGGATGCGGCCGCTCAGCGGGGCCCGCGTGACGATCGCGCCCGGAGCCGACGACGCCGGCGGCGACGTGGCCCGGTTCGTCGAGGCCGTCCGCGAGCTGGGACTGGACCGGGCCCGCGCGCTCGGCACGTTCTCCTACGAGAAGTTCGAGGCCGAGTTCCAGGCGCCGGCGCCGATCGGCTGAGGGGCCCGGCGCCCGGCGCTGTCCCTCAGTGCCCTTCGCCGAGATTGCCGGACAGCCTCTCCAGTCGCTGCCGACTGGAGCCGTCCAGCCCGATGATCTCCACGGTCTTGCCCTTGGCCGCGTACTTGTGGGTGATCGCGTCCAGGGTCGCGACGGTGGAGGCGTCCCAGATGTCGGCCTCGGTCAGGTCGATCACGACGTGCCGGGGGTCGCCCGAGTAGTCGAACTGGTACACGAGGTCGTTGCTGGACGCCCAGAACAGCTCGCCGCGCACCCGGTATGTGCGGACGTCGATGGTGCCGTCGTCGTCGACGTCGCGCTCGGAGATCTTTTCGAGGGTCGTCATGTGGGCCACGCGCCGGGCGAACATCACCATCGCGGTGAGGACACCGAGAACCACGCCGATGGCGAGGTTCTCGGTGATTACCGTGGCGACCACGGTGACGACCATGACGACCGTCTCGCTCAGCGGCATCAGGCGCAGGGTGCGCGGGTGGATCGAATGCCAGTCCAGGGTGGCCACCGACACCATGATCATCACGGCGACGAGGGCGGCCATGGGGATGAGCCCGACGATGTCGCCCAGCGCCACCACGAGGATGAGCAGGAAGACGCCTGCCAGGAGTGTCGACAGCCGGGTGCGGGCGCCGGACTGCTTGACGTTGATCATCGTCTGGCCGATCATCGCGCAGCCGCCCATGCCGCCGAAGAACCCGGTGACGAGATTCGCGACGCCCTGGCCCCAGCCCTCTCGGGTCTTGTCGGTGCGCACCTCGGTGATGTCGTCGACCAGCTTGGCCGTCATGAGGGATTCCATGAGGCCGACGAGGGCGGTGGCCAGGGCGTAGGGGGCGATGATCTGTAGCGTCTCGAGTGTCCACGGGATGTCGGGGAAGAACAGCGCGGGCAGGGATGAGGGAAGCTCGCCCTGGTCCCCGACGTTCGGCATCGACCATCCGAAGAGCAGGACGACGGCGGTGATCGCGATGATGGCGATCAGCGGGGCCGGCACCGCGGTGGTCAACCGCGGGAAGAACACCATGATCGCGATACCGGCCGCGACCATCGGGTAGACAAGCCACGGAACGCCCAGCAGATGGGGGATCTGGGCGGCGAAGATCAGGATCGCGAGCGCGTTGACGAAACCGATCATCACGCTGCGAGGGATGAAGCGCATGAGCTTGCCCACCCCGATCAGGCTGAGTACCACCTGGATGAACCCGGCGAGGAGCACGGTGGCCACGAGGTAGTCCATCCCGTGGTCGCGGGCGACCGGGGCCACGACGAGGGCGATCGCGCCGGTCGCCGCCGAGATCATCGCGGGGCGCCCGCCGGTGAAGGCGATCGTCACGGCCATGGTGAACGAGGCGAACAGCCCGACGCGAGGATCGACGCCGGCGAGGATCGAGAAGGAGATCGCCTCGGGGATCAGTGCGAGGGCGACGACCAGGCCGGCCAGGACCTCGGTCCGCAACCGCCGCACGGACGAGAAGGCGTACCGGAACGAGGCCAGGACGCCGACCGGCGCCAGACCGTCATCGTCGCCGGCAGGCGCCGGGGAGGGCGCCCCAGGAGTGGTGGCGGGAGCCGACATGGGGATTGTCCTCACCGAGCAGGGGCATGACACACTCTCCCGTAGCGGGAGATTCTGAAGCTACCGTAACGGTAGGTTTGATGATGCGGCGAATCTCCGGCGACCGCTGTGAGCAAGCCCACAAGGAGGATCATGTCGGAGGACGCGGTGCGGAAGATCGGCGAGGTCGCCGAGGCCACCGGTCTGTCGATCCGGACTCTGCGTCACTACGACGAGCTCGGCCTGGTCGTCCCCTCCGGTCACACCGCGGGCGGGTTCCGGCTCTACACCGATGACGACGTCGAACGGCTCCTGCTGGTGCGTCGGATGAAGCCCCTCGGCTTCTCCCTGGAGCGCATGAAGCAGTTCCTGCAGGCCACGGACGTGCTCGCCGCGGGCCGGCGCCCGCAGGCGGGGGGGTCGGGGTCGGAGGAGAGGCGCGCGGCGCGGGCGACCGTCGAGGAGATTCACGGCGAGGCGGAGGCGCGCTACCGCGATCTGCAGAAGCATCTCGACTACGGGGCCGAGTTCCTCCAGCTGGTCCGCGAGAGGCTCGA
>NZ_BCSL01000031.1:0-43874 GCF_001570845.1 Dietzia papillomatosis NBRC 105045
TGTGGTTGACCGCGCGGCCGCCCCGCGACCATGTCGAATACGTGTTCTATTCTACGTCCACGTGTTCGACACCACAAGAGCTTCGTCTGTATCGCTGACGGTGCCGGCGCACGTGCACCCAGGGGGTCGGTGACCAAGGCTTCGGTACCCTCTCCCTAGTGCCGGTCACCCGGAAGGGGTCGACGGTCTCCCAGTAGAGAAAGGCCCGCGGACACGTGAACGCCAAGCCCAACAAGAGCACCAAAGTGCTGCAGACCAAGTCCAACAACGGGATGATCATCACCGTCGTCGCGCTCATCGCGGTCGCGGTGGTAGTCCTCGGTGGAGTGGTCTGGATGGCCCAGAGGGGCGGCGAGGCCAACCCCATCACGTTCGGTGAGACCGCCGACGAGCAGATCGAAATCACGGACACCGGCGTGGTGATCGTGGGCCAGCAGGACGCCCCGACCATCCAGGTCTGGGAGGACTACATGTGCCCCGCCTGCGGCTCTTTCGAGGCGCAGTACGGCGAGTCCATCTCCGAGGCCGTCGAGGCCGGGGATCTGCGGGTCGAGTTCCACACCCTCAACTTCCTCAACGGCCAGTCGGGGTCGGGCGAGTACTCCACGCGCGCCCTGGCGGCCGTCCAGTGCGTCGCGGCGAAGGACTCCCTGCCCGTGTTCTTCGACGTCAAGAACGCCTTCTTCGCCCAGCAGCCCACCGAGGGTGGCGGCGACCTCTCGGCGCAGGAACTCGCCGGGATCGCCGAGGAGGCCGGTGCGAACCCGGACACGGTCGAGTGCATCGGCAACGTGGAGACCAACGGCGGCATGGACAAGGCCTCCGACAGTGCGGACAACGCCCAGCAGACCATCCGGGAGATCACCGATCGCGTGTCGACCCCGACCGTCGCGTTCGAAGGTGAGGTCGTGGACCTCGCGAACGCCGCCTGGCTGCAGGAGATCGTCGCCTGATCCTCTGCGGTCCCGCGGGCCACGCGCCCACCGTTTTCGTGCCCCGGCCTCGCCTTTTCCGGTGGGGCCGGGGCCGATTTGGAAGGCCGGACCGTGGTGGTGTAACTTAAGTCGGGCCGGTCACCGAGAGGGGAACGGCAGAGAAATGGATACGGGGCTATGGCGCAGCTGGTAGCGCACCACACTGGCAGTGTGGGGGTCAGGGGTTCGAGTCCCCTTAGCTCCACCGAGGACGAGATCCCGGGAGGTCGGAGACGATCGCCCGGGATCTCGTCATTTCGCCGTCTTCCGCGGCGGTGCGCGCGGACGTAGGGTCGGTACATGGCGGAGCCGCGGGAGATCACCGCCGTGCTCGACGAGCTCGTCGACGCCGGCCGGCTGATCGGGTACGTCTGCGGCGTCCGGCAGGACGGACGCTCTCGGCTCGCCGCGGGCGGTACGCGGTCCATGGGCGGGCCCGCGATGCCCGAGGATGCGGTGTTCCCGCTGTCCTCCAACACCAAACCGATCGCGGGCCTCCTCGCGATGCGGCTCGTGGAGCGTGGCGTTATCGCCCTCGACGATCCGGTGGACGCGCAGCTGCCCGAGCTCGCGGGGCCGCGGGTGCTGGCCGAACCCGACGGGCTGCTGGACCGGACGGTGCCGGCTGACAGACCTGTCACGGTCCGGGACCTGCTCACGATGACCGCCGGCGTCGGGTGGCCGGTACGCAACCCCGACCTGGGCGAGGCCATGGCCGCCCGAGGGGTCGCGCCCGGCCCGTACGCACCGGCCGTCCCGCCGGGGGAGTACCTGCGCAGGCTCGCCGAGCTCCCGTTCGCCGGACAGCCGGGCGGCGGGTGGTGGTACCACACGTGCAGTGACATCCTCGGAGTCCTTCTCGCCCGCGCCACAGGCGCGTCGGTGGGGGAGTTGGTCGCCGAACACGTCACCGGGCCCCTCGGTCTGGCCGACACCGGGTTCACGGCCGATGCGGACCGCCTGGTCGTCACGTACGGACTCGGGCCCGACGGTCGGGTGGCGCCGGTGGACACCGCGGCCAGGTTCACGGGCCGACCGGTGTTCGACTCGCTCGCCTGCGGTCTCGCCGGGACGGTGCGCGACTATCTCGCGGTCCTGGACGTGCTCGTCGACGGCGGCCCGCTCCTCGACGCGGAGAGCGTGCGGCTGATGACCTCCGACCACCTCACCGAGCACCAGCGGGCATCCGCCGAGGGGTTCCTGGAGCCCGGGTGCGGTTACGGGTTCCAGGTCGAGGTCCGCCCCGACGGGACGGCGGGCTGGGCCGGGGGACTGGGCACGATCGGCTACGTCGACCGCCGCGCCGGCCGGTCCGCGGCGGTGTTCACCTCGCAGGCCTTCGACGTGCCCGGTACGGCGGAGGCGCTGGAGACGGTGTGGTCGCTGTTGGGGTGAGCGATCAGCGGCACCGCGCCGGTCAGTGCCACCACGTGTCGAGCGGCGTGGCGGGGACGGTGCGCTTGTGCCGCGAGGCGAGGAACAGGGACTCGATGCGGGCGGCGGCGTCGGCCGGGACCCCCTCGCGCCCCTCGAGGTAGTCGTCGATCTGCGCGTAGGTGACGCCGAGCGCGTCCTCGTCGGGCAGACCGGGCCTGTCGTCCTCCAGGTCGGCGGTGGGCACCTTGCGCCAGGTGGACTCGGGCGCGCCGAGGTGGCGCAGGAGCGCGGCGCCCTGGCGCTTGGTGAGACCGGTCAGGGGGGTCAGGTCGACGCCGCCGTCGCCGTACTTGGTGAAGAAGCCGGTCACCGCCTCGGCGGCGTGATCGGTGCCGACGACGAGGTGGTTCACCTGCCCGGCCACGGCGTACTGGGCGATCATCCGCTCACGCGCCTTGACGTTGCCGCGGACGAAGTCCCGGAGCGGACCCGCCTGGTCGGGGAGTGCCGCCAGGGCCGTGGATGCGGCCTCGGCGGCGGCGTCGGACGCTGCACGGACATCCACCGTCAGGGACGCGTCCGGGCGGATGAACTCCAGGGCTATCTGCGCGTCGGCCTCGTCGGCCTGTACGCCGTACGGAAGGCGCATCGCGATGAACCGGGCCTGTTCCATCCCCTCCTCGCGGAGGCGTTCGGCCGCGAGCTGACACAGTCGCCCCGCGAGCGTCGAGTCCTGACCGCCGCTGATGCCCAGGACGAAGCCGGAGGCGGGTGTGGAGCGCAGGTAGTCGACGAGGAAGGCGACCCGCGTCTCGACCTCCTCGGCGGGGTCGATGTCGGGCCGCACGCCGAGTTCGGCGATGATGGAGGCGCGCAGCGCACTGGAGTCGGGTGGCGTCTGGTTCATGCGGTCAGCTTAGGAACCGCGTGTGACGTCCACGTGACATCAGTGCGCGGTCCGTGGTGCGGTCCCTCGCCGGTTGGAGTTCTTGCCGGGTGGTCCGTTACGATGGACCAGTTGTGTGTCGTACATCCGACCCCGTGGTCGGACGTGTCGCACAGTGATTCCCAGTCGTGTCGGCGGCCATCGCGGCCGCCCCGAGAGCCTAAGGAGCGCCACATGAAGGTCCGCAAGTCCCTTCGGTCGCTGAAGAACAAGCCGGGCGCCCAGGTTGTCCGTCGTCGCGGCAAGACCTACGTGATCAACAAGAAGGATCCCCGGTTCAAGGCCCGCCAGGGCTGAGTCGACCGCGTGAGTACTCACGCACCCCCGAGGGCCCGCCTCCGGTTCGCCGGAGGCGGGCCCTCGTCGTCGTTCCCGTCTCGTCCGCAGCGGTGACCCGCCGCCCGGCGACTAGGCGGGGGTCCGGCGTCGCGCCGCCGCCCGCCGCCGCCGTCGGCAGCGCCCACCAGCGGTGTCCTACGGCTTCCCAGGGTGGCCTCAGAGGGCGCCCGACCCTGCGCCCGCGACGTCCCGACGCTCCGATCGGCGGGGGTGACGGCGAGGGTGCGGAATCGAGCGGAATGGTGGGCAACCTGTGGAAGGGATGGGGACAACCGGGGGCGCGTTGTGAGGGCTCTGGGGGCGCGTTGTGGGTTGCCGAAACCGTGTTCCGGAACGCGCTCCGGGATGCCACGATGGGGTGGTGCACCCGCCGCTGAGGGCCCCGGTGCCCCCGGTTCCACGCTGAGCAGGGGCATCCCACAAGGCGGGATCACGACCTGGGAATTCCAGGGATGTAAGACCAAAATGTTGTGGTCAGTTGACCTTCTCGCCACTAGGGGTAGTGTTGGGAGGTGTTGAAGCACCGATGAATGCCATCCATGCGATTCGGCGCACGACCACCGACAGACACGCGGCCGACCCTTCGTCCGGGCCGAAACCCCGGACGAGACGGCCATCACCAGAAGAGCCCCTCGCGCCGTCCGGCGCCGTGCCGAAAGAGGTCCAGACACACATGGTCACCGTCTACACCAAGCCCGCGTGCGTCCAGTGCAACGCCACCTACAAGGCGCTCGACAAGCAGGGCATCGAGTACCAGGTCGTCGACATCTCGGTGGACGACGAGGCCCGCGAGTACGTGATGGCCCTCGGGCACCTCCAGGCGCCCGTCGTGGTGGCCGGTTCCGACCACTGGTCCGGCTTCCGCCCGGACCGCATCAAGGCCCTCGCCTCCGTGGCGGCCTGACGGCCCGAGGACACCAGCACCTTTCGAGTTCCTGTGACAAGGGGGCGTCGATGGCGGCTCCGCTGCCGGCCGATCAGCCGGTGAGGATCGTCTACTTCTCCAACATCTCGGAGTACACCAAGCGGTTCGTCGACAAGCTCGGTCTCCCGGCGGTGCGGATACCCGTGCGGAAGACCGAGCCCATGCCGGTCGTGTCGGACCCATATGTTCTGATCGTCCCGACCTACGGGGGAAGCCTCGAGATCACGGGTAAGAGCGGGGCCGCGGTCCCGCGGCAGGTGGTCGCGTTCCTCAACAACGCGCACAACAGAAGTCTGTGCCGGGGAGTCATCGCCGGCGGCAACACCAACTTCGGAGCGGACTTCGGTCGCTCCGGCGACGTGATCGCCAAGAAGCTGGGGGTCCCGTACCTCTACCGCTTCGAGTTGATGGGCACACACGAGGACGTCATCCGCGTCCGAGAGGGATTGGAAGAGTTTTGGCAGCACCAACCGTGAACCCTGAGAGCACCACCGCGGGAGAGGCGGGGGAGGGCCAGCGTCTGGACTACCACGCGCTCAACGCCATGCTCAACCTCTACGACGCGGACGGGAACATCCAGTTCGACAAGGACCGTCAGGCGGCGCGGGAGTACTTCCTCCAGCACGTCAACCAGAACACGGTCTTCTTCCACAACCTCGACGAGAAGCTCGACTACCTCGTCGAGAAGGACTACTACGAGCGCGAGGTCCTGGACCAGTACACGCGCAACTTCGTGCGCGAGCTGTTCGACCACGCCTACGCCAAGAAGTTCCGCTTCCCGACCTTCCTGGGCGCGTTCAAGTACTACACGTCGTACACGCTCAAGACCTTCGACGGGAAGCGCTACCTCGAGCGCTACGAGGACCGCGTCTGCATGGTGGCGCTCACCCTCGCCGCCGGCGACGAGACCCTCGCCCGGCAGCTGGTCGACGAGATCATCGACGGCCGCTTCCAGCCGGCCACCCCGACGTTCCTCAACTCGGGCAAGAAGCAGCGCGGCGAGCCCGTGTCCTGCTTCCTCCTGCGCATCGAGGACAACATGGAGTCCATCGGCCGCAGCATCAACTCCGCCCTGCAGCTGTCCAAGCGCGGCGGTGGCGTGGCGCTCCTGCTGTCCAACCTGCGTGAGCACGGCGCCCCGATCAAGCACATCGAGAACCAGTCCTCGGGCGTCATCCCCGTGATGAAGCTGCTGGAGGACTCCTTCTCCTACGCCAACCAGCTCGGCGCGCGCCAGGGCGCGGGTGCGGTCTACCTGCACGCGCACCACCCGGACATCTACAAGTTCCTCGACACCAAGCGGGAGAACGCGGACGAGAAGATCCGCATCAAGACCCTCTCGCTGGGCGTCGTCATCCCGGACATCACGTTCGAGCTCGCCAAGCGCAACGACGACATGTACCTGTTCTCGCCGTACGACGTCGAGCGGATCTACGGCAAGCCCTTCGCGGACGTCGACATCTCGGCGAACTACCACGAGATGGTCGAGGACAGCCGGATCAAGAAGACCAAGATCAACGCCCGGCACTTCTTCCAGACCGTCGCCGAGCTGCAGTTCGAGTCCGGCTACCCGTACATCATGTACGAGGACACCGTGAACCGGGCCAACCCGATCGCCGGCAAGATCACGCACTCCAACCTGTGCTCGGAGATCCTCCAGGTCTCCACCGCGTCGGAGTTCAACGAGGACCTCACCTACTCGCACGTGGGTAAGGACATCTCCTGCAACCTCGGCTCGCTCAACATCGCCAAGGCCATGGACTCGCCCGACTTCGGCCGGACCATCGAGACCGCCATCCGTGGCCTGACCGCGGTGTCCGACCAGACGCACATCAACTCGGTGCCGTCCATCGAGCGCGGCAACTCCGAGTCGCACGCGATCGGCCTGGGGCAGATGAACCTGCACGGCTACCTCGCGCGCGAGCGGATCCACTACGGATCCGAGGAGGGCATCGACTTCACGAACATCTACTTCTACACCGTGCTCTACCACGCCCTCAGGTCCTCCAACCTGATCGCGCGTGAGCGTGGAACCTGGTTCGCCGGTTTCCCGGAGTCCGAGTACGCCTCCGGCGAGTTCTTCGACAAGTACACCGACCAGACGTGGGAGCC
This sequence comes from Dietzia papillomatosis NBRC 105045, assembly GCF_001570845.1. Taxonomy (NCBI): domain Bacteria; kingdom Bacillati; phylum Actinomycetota; class Actinomycetes; order Mycobacteriales; family Dietziaceae; genus Dietzia; species Dietzia papillomatosis. The sequence continues at coordinate 6,674 of NZ_BCSL01000031.1, forward strand.
GGCCACCGACCGAGTGCGTCAGCTCTTCGCCGAGGCCGAGGTCGCCATCCCCACCCAGGAGGACTGGCGCGCGCTCAAGGCGGACGTGCAGAAGTACGGCATCTACAACCAGAACCTGCAGGCCGTCCCGCCCACCGGGTCGATCAGCTACATCAATAACTCCACGTCGTCGATCCACCCCGTGGCCTCGAAGATCGAGATCCGCAAGGAGGGCAAGATCGGGCGCGTCTACTACCCGGCGCCCTACCTGACCAACGACAACCTGGACTACTACCAGGACGCGTACGAGATCGGCTACGAGAAGATCATCGACACCTACGCGGCGGCCACCCAGCACGTCGATCAGGGGTTGTCGCTGACGCTGTTCTTCAAGGACACCGCCACCACCCGCGAGGTCAACCGCGCGCAGATCTACGCGTGGCGCAAGGGCATCAAGACCCTGTACTACATCCGTGTCCGTCAGCTCGCGCTCGAGGGCACCGAGGTCGAGGGCTGCGTCTCGTGCATGCTCTGACCCTCCGGGCCCGGTCCCGCGCCACAATCCACACCTGCTTTCAGGAGGAGAACCGATGACCGCCGAGCTGCACGCTCCGGGTTCGCACAGCCCCGCCGCCGGCATCCAGCCGAAGCTCGTCGACCGCGTGTCGGCGATCAACTGGAACCGTGTCCCCGACGAGGTCGACGACCAGGTGTGGGGCCGGCTCACCACGAACTTCTGGCTTCCGGAGAAGGTGCCGGTCTCCAACGACATCCCGTCATGGCAGACCCTGACCGAGTACGAGCAGACGATGACCGCCCGCGTCTTCACGGGACTCACGCTGCTGGACACGATCCAGGGGACCGTCGGCGCGGTGAGCATGATCCCAGACGCCTCGACCCCGCACGAGGAGGCGGTGCTCACCAACATCGCGTTCATGGAGTCCGTGCACGCGAAGAGCTACTCGACGATCTTCTCCACCCTGTGCTCGACCCCGCAGATCGACGAGGCGTTCCGCTGGGCGGAGGAGAACCCCTACCTCCAGCGCAAGGCGAAGATCATCCTCGGCTACTACGCCGGTGACAACCCGCTCAAGCGCAAGATCGCCTCGGTGATGCTCGAGTCGTTCATGTTCTACTCGGGCTTCTACCTGCCCATGCGGTGGTCCTCGCGCGCCAAGCTCACCAACACCGCCGACGTCATCCGGCTCATCATCCGGGACGAGGCCGTGCACGGCTACTACATCGGGTACAAGTACCAGCGCGGTCTCGAGCACGTCACCCAGGCGGAGCGGGACGAACTCAAGGACTACACGTTCGAGTTGCTCTTCGAGCTGTACGACAACGAGGCCGACTACACCGAGGACCTCTACGACCCGGTGGGCTGGACCGAGGACGTCAAGAAGTTCCTGCGCTACAACGCCAACAAGGCGCTGATGAACATGGGCTACGAGGGGATGTTCCCCAAGGACGAGACCGACGTCGACCCGGCCATCCTGTCCGCGCTGAGCCCCAACGCCGACGAGAACCACGACTTCTTCTCCGGCTCCGGCAGCTCCTACGTCATGGGCAAGGCCGAGGCCACCGAGGACGAGGACTGGGACTTCTGACCCAGCCGCCCGAGAACGCCGTGGGGCCCCTGCGACCGATAGCGGTCGCAGGGGCTTCGTCGTTGTTCCGGTGCTAGCCGTCGGGGGCGGTGTCCGCGACTAGCCGTCGGGGGCGATCCCGTTGATCGACCCCCGGATGTCCTCCAGCACCGCACGGGCCGCGACCGGACCGGCGCCCTCCCACACGGCCCGGTCCACCACGAACACCCGGTTGGCGCCCACCGCGTCCAACTCCGTCCACCGATCCGAGGCGAAGACCTCCCGCGCCGCCTCCTCGGAATCGGGGCGACCGCCCACCACGGCGAAGATGACGTCTCCGTCGAGTTCGTCACCGAGCGGGGGCGACTCGGGCAGCGGCGGCACCCGCTCGCCGTCGCGGGTGCGCTGCGCGGGCGGACGCCCGGCGCCCACCGCCTCCAACATGAGCGAGCCGAGCGTGTCGGCGTCCTGCACCCGCGCCCCGGCACCCGAGCCGTCGGCGACCGAGACCAGGGACACCCAGGAGTCCGACGGCGTGGTCGCCCCGGCCGTGAATCGCGCCCGGTCGATGACGTCCAGTAACAGGTCGCCGCCCGCCCGCGGTCGGCCGTAGGCGTCGGCGACGGACTCGGTCGCTTCGGCCCACTCGAGGACGTCTGCGGAGTAGACGACGGTCGGCGCCACGTCGGCGAGCGCGTCGACGACCGCGGGATCGAGATCCTGTGACCCGGCCAGCACGATGAGGTCGGGCGTGAGGCCGCGCGCGGCGTCGGCGACCGCGCCGGCGTCCGCGCCTCCGCCGAGGTCGATGGTCGGGAGAGCCACGAGGGGAGCGGGTAGGTAGACGTCGGCGTCGCGGGGCAGCCCGGAGGTGCCGACGACGAGGTCCTGCAGTCCCAGAGCGCAGGCGGTGTCGACCGCACCCACCCCGAGGGCGAGGATGCGCTCGGGCGACCGCGGCACCGACACGCTGTCCGGGCCCGGCCCGGTGGTGTCGACCCTGCGGGTGCCCGCGCCGGGGAACTCCGTGGGCACCGGTGCGGGCGCGCACGACTCCTCGGGCTCGGCGGAGCGCTGCAGCTCCTCACCGGCCATCCGCGACGGGGTCGTCGTCACGGGGTGCTCGACCATGTCGACGGGGGAGGGGCCGCACGCCGCGAGGGCGAGACCGGCCGCCAGCGGCGCCGCGGCCCGAACAGCACGCCGCGTATACCCCCGCCCGGAGCGCCGGCGGAGGACGGGAACGGAATCGGTCATGGGACAACAGCCTAGGAGATGGGCCCGACGGGGCCGTTCCCACCGAGGTCGACCCGGGTCCCCGGGGCCGCTCCGCGACCCTGGCCCGCGCGGCGGCCCGCGCCGCGGTTAACGGGGGTGATTACTGGTGACGAGAAGGACGGGGCGGGTGGGCGTCGCTCTCAGCCGAGGGTTAGGATTGCTCTCGCGCACTATTCCTATGCGTTCGACGTGGGGTCGGTGGTTCGACCCGCGACGTCGGGTGAGGCGTTCAGGAGGACCCTTATGACCGCAGTGGCCCCCAAGCCGGTCCACGAACTCGACCACCCACCGGGTGAACCTACCGGCAACTCCCGGCCGGGCTCGTTCGTGTGGAAGATGCTGACGACGACCGATCACAAGATGCTCGGCATCATGTACATCGTCCTCTGCTTCATCTTCTTCTTCATCGGCGGCCTCATGGCCCTGCTCATCCGGGCGGAGCTCTTCTTCCCGGGCATGCAGTTCCTGTCGAACGAGCAGTTCAACCAGCTGTTCACCATGCACGGCACGGTGATGCTCCTGCTCTACGGCACCCCGATCGTCGTCGGGTTCGCGAACTACATCATGCCGCTGCAGATCGGCGCCCCGGACGTGGCGTTCCCGCGTCTCAACGCGCTCGGCTTCTGGCTGTTCGCCGCCGGCGGCACGATCATGCTGTCGGGCTTCCTGACCCCCGGTGGTGCGGCGTCGTTCGGCTGGACGATGTACATGCCGCTCGCGGACAAGATCCACTCGCCCAACGTCGGCGCCGATCTGTGGATCCTGGGCGTGGGCATCGGCGGTATCGGCACCATCCTCGGTGCCGTCAACTTCGTCACCACGATCATCTGTCTCCGTGCCCCGGGCATGACGATGTTCCGTATGCCGATCTTCACGTGGAACGTCCTCGTGGCGTCCGTGCTGATCCTGCTCATCTTCCCGCTGCTCACCGCCGCCGCCCTGGGCGTCTTCTACGACCGCACCTTCGGTGGGCGGATCTACGATCCGGCCAACGGCGGGGCGATCCTGTGGCAGCACCTGTTCTGGTTCTTCGGTCACCCCGAGGTGTACGTCCTCGCGCTGCCGTTCTTCGGCATCGTCTCCGAGGTCTTCCCGGTGTTCTCCCGTAAGCCGCTGTTCGGCTACGCCGGACTGGTCTTCGCGACCCTGGCCATCGCCGCGCTGTCGATGGCGGTGTGGGCACACCACATGTACGTCACCGGCGCCGTCCTGCTGCCGTTCTTCTCCTTCATGACGTTCCTCATCGCCGTCCCGACCGGCGTGAAGTTCTTCAACTGGATCGGCACCATGTGGCGGGGCAAGATCACCTTCGAGACCCCGATGATGTTCGCCCTCGGCTTCATCATCACCTTCCTCTTCGGTGGTCTGACCGGTGTCATGATGGCCGCGGCTCCGATCGACTTCCACATCTCGGACACCTACTTCATCGTCGCCCACTTCCACTACACGCTGTTCGGCACGATCGTGTTCGCCACGTTCGCCGGTGTGTACTTCTGGTTCCCCAAGATGACGGGCCGGATGTACGACGAGACGCTGGGCAAGTGGCACTTCTGGCTGATCTTCATCGGCTTCCACACCACGTTCCTGGTTCAGCACTGGCTGGGCAACCAGGGCATGCCGCGCCGCTACGCCGACTATCTGGACACGGACAACTTCACCGTCCTCAACCAGATCTCCACGGTCGGTTCGTTCATCCTCGGCATCGCGATGCTGCCGTTCATCTGGAACATCATCAAGAGCTGGCGCTACGGCGAGATCGTCACTGTCGACGATCCGTGGGGTGCGGGTAACTCCCTGGAGTGGGCCACCTCTTGCCCGCCGCCGCGCCACAACTTCGTGACGCTGCCCCGCATCCGCTCCGAGCGCCCCGCGTTCGAGCTGCACTACCCGCACATGAGTGAGCGCATGCGCGCCGAGGCCCACGTGGGCGGCCGGAAGAAGTCCCAGGACCCGGACGCCGTCAAGGACGTGGCCCAGCGCGGGACCTCTCCGCAGAAGGGTTGACCACCCGCCCGTACTCACCCACGGGCACAGGTCCCGGGAACCCCGTCGGCTGGCTCGTCCACCGGCGGGGTTCCCGTCTGTCGGCCCACCGCACCACCCAGCAGCCGCCCACCACGATTCACTCGTCAGGAGCACACGTGAGCACCTCCGGCACCCCGGCCCTCCTCACCGTCACAGGGCCCGACCGGCCCGGAGTCACCGCGCGGGTCATGTCCGTCCTCGCCGCGCACGACGCCGACCTCGTCGATGTCGAACAGGTCGTCGTCAACGGGCATCTGTCCCTGGGGCTGATGGTCCGGGTCGACCGTGACGCCGACGTCGTCGCGGTCGTCCGCGAGCTCACCGAGCAGGTCCACGACCTCGGGATGAACCTCGAGGTGCAGTTCGACGACATAGCGCCCGCGGCCCCGCCGTCGACCCACGCGGTGGTGATCCTGGGGAGCCCGGTCACCGCGTCGGCGTTCTCCGCGGTCTCCGGCGCGCTGGCCTCGATCGGCGCGAACATCGACATCATCCGCGGCATCGCCGACTACCCCGTCACCGGCATCGAACTCCACGTGTCGACCGCGCGTCGCGACGCGGCCGACGACGCGCGGCTGCGAGAGACGCTCGCCCCCCTCTCCGACGCGCACGGGGTGGACATCTCCGTCGACGGGGCGGGCCTGGGTCGTCGCTCCAAGCGGCTCGTGGTCTTCGACGTCGACTCCACCCTCGTCCAGGGCGAGGTGATCGAGATGCTCGCCGCCCACGCCGGCAAGGAGGAGGAGGTCCGCGCCGTCACCGAACGCGCCATGCGCGGCGAGCTCGACTTCGCCCAGTCACTGCACGAGCGGGTCGCCACTCTGGCCGGGCTCCCGGCCACCGTCCTCGACGAGGTCGCCGCGAGCATCGTCCTCACGCCCGGCGCCCGGACCACGATCCGGACCCTCAAGAGGCTGGGGATCCGCTGCGGCGTGGTCTCCGGCGGCTTCATCCAGGTCATCTCGGGCCTCGTCGAGGAATTGGGTCTGGACTTCGCGAAGGCCAATACGCTCGAGATCGTCGACGGCCACCTCACCGGCCGCGTGATCGGGGAGGTCGTCGACCGCGAGGCGAAGGCGGCGTATCTCCGCTCGTTCGCCGACGAACTCGGCATCACGCTCAGCCAGACCGTCGCAGTCGGGGACGGCGCCAACGACATCGACATGCTGACGACCGCAGGGCTCGGCATCGCGTTCTGCGCAAAGCCCGCTCTTCGCGAGGTCGCGGACGCGTCGCTGTCGAAGCCGTTCCTCGACACGGTGCTGTTCGTCCTCGGGATAACCCGCGACGAGATCGAGGCCGCGGACACTGCGGCCGGGACGTACCGACGCGTTCCGCTCACGTGACCGGCGGGGCGGCGTCCGGCGCGGCGCTCGACTGGTGCCACGAGCGGTTGAGGGCGGGGTCGCGGGGCGCGGAGGACCCCGAGGACCGCTCGACGGTGCGGTCGATGCCCATCGTGCTGCACCTGCCCAAGAACGAACCCCCGGCCCGCACCCCGCTGTTGGAGGCGGTGGCCGGCGCGGTCGCCGCCGTCTGCCTCGACGAGCGCGTGGCTCCGGGCGGGCCGTGGCACGGACCCTACGCCGACTGGCTGGACGCCCGGATGCGCAAGATCGCGCGGCGTGCGCGGGGTGCCCCGTGGCGGGCTGCCCTCGACGTTCCCGGGGTGACCCACGAGGTCGAGGGCTGTGCGGCGCGCGCCTGCGTACCCGGCCCGGTGGACGACGTCGACCCCCGGTTGGCGAAGCTGCAGATCGGCGGAACCGACCTGGCCCGCGACGAGCCGGCTGCGCCGCCCGCGGGCACTCCGGTGGTGTGGATCGACGGGGCACTCGAGATGTCCGTGGGCAAGGCCGCCGCCCAGGTCGGCCACGGCGTCATGCTGCTCATCGCCGAGATGGACAGGGCCCGCCTCGGCCGATGGATCGAGGAGGGCCGCCCGGTGGCTGTGCGGGAAGCCGACCGGTCCCGCTGGCGCGCGTTGTCCGAGGCGGTCGCCGCGGGCACGCCGGGCGTCGCCGCTGTGGTGGACGCCGGCTACACCGAGGTGGCTCCCGGTTCGCTGACGGTGATCGCTGTCGACCGATAACGGTGATGCGCTGGCGGTGACGCGCTGGCGGTGGCGCGCGCGGTGTCCCGGTGGGCGCTCGCCGATGCCTCAGGCGTTACGGAGGCGTTCCAGCGCGCCGATCACCACGTCACGGTCAGTGGTCTGCCAGAACGGGGGCAATGAGGCGCGAAGATAGCCGCCGTACCGCGCGGTGACCAGGCGGGAGTCGAGCACGGCCACCACACCGCGGTCCTCGGTGCGTCGGAGCAGTCGGCCGACGCCCTGGGCGAGCAGGAGAGCGGCGTGGTTGCCGGCGACGGCGAGGAAGCCGTTCCCCCCGCGGGCCCCCACCGCACGCTGTCGCGCGGAGAGCAGTGGATCGTCCGGCCGGGGGAACGGGATGCGGTCGATCACGACGAGGGACAGTGTCCGCCCGGGGACGTCGACGCCCTGCCACAACGAGAGGGTCCCGACGAGGGTGCTCTCCTCGTCGTCGGCGAACTGCGCCACGAGGTTGGCCGTCGAGTCCTCGCCCTGGCACAGCACCGGGGTGTCCAGGCGCTCGCGCAGGAGCTCGGCCGCGGCCTTGGCCGCGCGCATCGAGGAGAAGAGACCGAGCGTGCGGCCGCCGGCGGCGGTGATGAGGTCCACCAGCTCGTCCTCGGCGGCCGGTGAGGTCCCGTCCCGACCGGGCGCGGGCAGGTGCGCGGCCACGTAGAGAATGCCATTGCGGCGGTAGTCGAACGGTGACCCCGCGTCGAGTCCGGTCCAGCGCAGGGAGGTCGCGTCGTCGTCGGACGGCGGCTCGAGCGCGACTGCGCTCGCGGTGTCCGGGCGCGCGGACACCGCCGGCGGCAGGCCCCAGGTGGCGGCGAGCCCGTCGAACCTTCCCCCGGTGGTGAGCGTCGCGGAGGTGAGGATGACGGTCGACTCGGCGAACAGTCGGGCGCGCAGCAGTCCGGCGACGGACAGGGGTGCCACCCGCAGGATCCGGCCACGACGGTCCTCGACGCTCATCCACACGATCTCGACGCGCTCGGTGACCGGCTTCTCGTAGGAGGACAGCATGCGGTCGGCCGCGTCGGCGATCTCGTCGAGCGCGGCGAGGGTTTTCTGTCGGTCGGAGGCGCCCTGCGGATCGTTGGCGATCTCCCCGGGCTTGGGGCCCGGAACGGCGCTGCGGCAGTTCTCGGCGGTGTGGCGTACGGCGGCCAGGGCGAGGTCGGCACCCTCGGGCAGGAGGTCCCACCGCCCCTCGGGGCAGATCTCGAGCAGGGTCGCCAGGCCTTCGCCGGCGGCGACCATACGGTCCGCGGTCTGCTGGTCGACGAGCTTGGCCGCCCGGCGCGCGGCCTGGATGACGGCGGCACCGGTCAGCTCCGCGGTGGTCACGCCCGTGACCCGGTCCGCGAGCTCGTGCGCCTCGTCGATCACCACGGCGTCGTGCTCGGGCAGAACCGACACGTCCGTCATCGCGTCGATCGCGAGGAGAGCGTGATTGGTCACCACGACATCGGCCTGGCCGGCCTTCTGACGTGCCAGTTCCGCAAAGCACTCGGTGAACTCGGGGCAGACCTGCCCGAGGCACTCCCGGCTCGTCACCGACACCTGCCGCCACGCCGCATCGGAGACGCCGCGGGGGAGGTCGTCGCGGTCGCCGGTGTCGGTCTCCTGTGCCCAGTCGTGCAGCCGCGCGATCTCCCGTCCGAGCCAGGAGCTGGGCCCGGTGTCGCGCGTGGAGGCCTGACGGGGGGTGCGCGCGGCGGTCGACTCGCCACCGATCGGGAGGTCGAACAACTCCTCGGTCTCGATCTCCTCCGGGTCGGCCTCGTCGACCGGTCCGGTGCTCACCCGGTGCAGGCACAGGTAGTTGCCGCGGCCCTTGAGGATCGCGTGGGACGGGCTCACGCCCAGCCCGGGGCGCAGTGCGGCGGCCAGGCGGGGCAGGTCCCGGTCGACGAGCTGGTTCTGCAGCGCGATGGTCGCGGTCGAGACCACCACGGTGCCGCCGGTGGCGACCGCGTGTCGGAGGGAGGGGACCAGGTAGGCGAGAGACTTGCCGGTGCCGGTGCCGGCCTGGACGGCGAGGTGTTCGCCGGTGGACAGCGCGTTGCCGACGGCCTCCGCCATCGCGAGCTGGCCAGTCCGCTCGCTGCCACCCAGGCTCTCGACCGCGGTGGCGAGCAGGTCGGAGACGGTGGGGAGCGAGTCGGTCACGCGGCTACCCTAGCGGCCTACCCGGACACCGGGTCAGGCGCCGGGCAGGGCCCCCGGCGGGACGACCCGTACGGGGATCGCGGGGTCGCCCTCGCTCAGGGCGAGACCCTCCCACGGCAGCGAGACCATCACCGACGCGTGGTGGGCGCGCGACTGCTCGAGGGTCGGCGGCCCGGACACGATCTCCCCGCCCCGGATCAACGGGATCACGAGTTCGCGCTTCTCCAGACCGTTCTCCTCGGACGCCTCGGCCGACCGCGGCAGGAGGAGTTCCTCGACCGCGGTGCCGGTGCGCCGGTGGAGGCGGATCGCACGCTTGGCCCCGGGGAGGGATTCCTTGTGCGCGGAGCGCTTGGCCACGGGGATCCCGTCGACCTCGACGAGCTTGTAGACCATTCCCGCGGTGGGGGCACCCGAGCCGGTGACGAGCTTGGTCCCGACCCCGTAGACGTCGACGGGCTCGGCGCGTAGCGCGGCGATCGCGTACTCGTCGAGGTCGCCGGAGACGACGATCCGGGTGTTGTAGGCGCCGAGCGAGTCGAGCTGGTCGCGGACCTGTCGGGCGAGGACACCCAGGTCGCCGGAGTCGATGCGTACACCACCGAGCTCCGGCCCGGCCACCTCGATCGCGGTCTCGACCCCGGCCGTGATGTCGTAGGTGTCCACGAGGAGCGTGGTGCCGACGCCGAGGGACCGGACCTGGGACCGGAACGCCGCCGCCTCGTCCGGCCCGTCGGGGCCGGTGTGCAGCAGGGTGAACGAGTGAGCCGACGTGCCGGCCGACGGCACCCCGTGACGTCGGGTCGCCTCGACGTTGGACGTGGCGTCGAAGCCGGTGAGGTAGGCGACGCGCGCGGCGGCCACTGCGGCCTCCTCATGGGTGCGTCGCGAGCCCATCTCGATGATGGGCCGCCCGTCCGCGGCCCAGTTCATCCGCGCCGCCGCGGAGGCGATCGCGCTGTCGTGGTTGAGCACCGACAGCACGAGCGTCTCCAGCACCACGCATTCGGCGAAGCCGCCGCGGATGCTCAGGACGGGGGAGCCGGGGAAGAACAGTTCGCCCTCGGGGTAGCCGTCGACGTCGCCGGTGAACCGGAAGGACCGCAACCAAGCGATGGTCCGCTCGTCGAGCGAGTCGGCCAGTGCGTCGATCTCCTCGTCGTCGAACCGGAAGTCGGCCAGCCTCTCCAGCAGGCGTCCGGTGCCGCCGACCACGCCGTACCGGCGACCGGCCGGCAGGCGCCGGGCGAACACCTCGAACACGCACGGCCGGTCGGCCGTGCCGTCCGCGAGGGCCGCCTGGATCATGGTGAGCTCGTATCTGTCCGTGAGCAGGGCGGTGGACGGTCGCCCGGAGCCGGGCGTGGCAGGGGAGGTGGTCGTCGAGGTCACGGGGCCGACTCTACGGCGTGGCCGACCCGCCGCGAATCCGTATCCTGGGACCCATGCACCCTGTGACGACACCGCTCGCGGCCGTCAGGAGCACCGCCCCGGTGATGGCGATGCCGTCGGCCGCGCCCGTGGAGACCACGGACGCGGACCTCGACGGCGGGGTGGACAATCCCTGGTTGACCGTCGTGTGGGACGACCCGGTGAACCTCATGAGCTACGTGACGTTCGTGTTCCAGCGGGTGTTCGGTTACAGCCGGGAGACGGCGCACGAGTTGATGCTCAAGGTGCACAACGACGGTCGCGCGGTGGTCTCGTCCGGTAGCCGCGACAAGGTGGAGAACGACGTCCGCAAGCTGCAGGAGGCCGGGTTGTGGGCCACGATGCAGCGGGAGGCGTGAGCCGGTGAAGGCCTGGCAGCGGAAGTCGTCCCTGGGCGGGACGCGCATCAAGACCGTCATGGAGAGCCACGAGGTGCAGATTCTGCACGCGCTGGTGTCGAACATCGTGGACATGCTCGAGCAGCGTCGTGACTCGGCGCCGAGGGACGAGCTGGCGGAGATCACGGGTATGCGCAGCGGGCACTCCCAGCTCCCGGCCGAGGCGCCGCTCGCGCGGTTGCTGCCGGATTTCCACCGGCCGGAGGCGGGCGATCGCCGGGACGGGTCCGAGGCGGACCGGGCGGCCGTCGCGCGCGCCCACAACGCGGGTATGCGCATGATCCACGAACCGGCGATCATCGACGCGAAGCTCGACTGCGCGGGGGTGGTCCTGCGCTCGTTGCCCTCGCGCGGCGGCACCGTGTCGCTCACCCTCGACCAGGCGGGGGCGTGGATGCGCTGCCTCAACGACGTTCGCCTGGGCCTGGGGGCCGTCCTCCTCGAGGCCGGCTCGACGGACGGAACACCCTCCACCGACATCCCCGAGTACGTGCCGGACGACGATCCCCGGTCGGCCCAGCTGGACGTCTACCACTGGCTGACCTTCATGCAGGACTCCCTGTGCACCGCCCTGGACGGCCAGTAGTGCGCCGGCCAGTAGTGCGGCGGGCAGTCATGCACCGGGCAGTGAGGAGAACACCGTGAACCGTGACCCGAGATCGCCCTGGCCGGGCACCGGAGCGGCCCGGTCGGCGGACCCGGGTCCGCGGCGGTGGCCGGCACTGGTCCTGTTGTGGTCGTTCGTCGCCCTGATGTGGGTGGTGGAGGCCGCGGACCGGGTCATCGTGGAGCTCGTCGGCCCCCGGCAGACCCTCGACGACTACGGCGTACAGCCGTTGTCAACGGACGGGCTGCTCGGCATCGTGTTCCAACCGCTGTTGCACGGTGACTGGGCGCACCTCATCGGCAACTCGATCGCCCTGCTCGTCTTGGGCTCGATCATCGCTCTGTCGGGCATCCGGCCGCTGCTCAGCGTCACACTGATCTCGTGGCTGGCCTCGGGCGTGGTGTCGTGGCTCCTCGGCGGCGCCGGCACCATCCACATCGGGGCGTCCGGCATCGTGTTCGGCTACATCTTCTACGTCATCGTCCGCGGTTTCTTCTCCCGACGAATCCTGCACCTGGTGATCGGCCTGGTCATCGGCTTCTACTACGGACTCGAGGCGTTGGCGGGACTGTCGCCGATGCTCGACGGGGTGTCGTGGCAGGGCCACCTGGGCGGCGCGGTCGGCGGCGTGGCGTCCGCGTACGGCCTCAGGCGCGACCGTGACCGCGGGGCACGTCGCCTCACCGCCGGCCGGGCGGGGCGTCCCGCCGGACCGCGGAGGTGACGCGCCCCGATCCGCGGGCCCCCATCGGCGTGTTCGACTCCGGCGCCGGGGGGCTGACGGTCGCCCGGGCGATCGTGGACCAGCTCCCCGACGAGTCGGTGGTCTACGTCGGGGACACCGCCAACGGGCCGTACGGGCCGCTGCCGCTGGCGCAGGTCCGCGCGCACGCGCTCGCGGTGGCGGACCAGCTCGTCGACCGCGGCGTCAAGGCGCTGGTGATCGCGTGCAACACCGCGTCGGCGGCGATGCTGCGGGACGCGCGGGAGCGATATCCGGTGCCGGTGGTGGAGGTCATCCAGCCCGCGGCGCGACGCGCGGTCGCCACCACGCGGTCGGGCCGGATCGGGGTCATCGCGACCCGGGCGACAGTGGCGTCGCGGGCGTACGACGACGCGGTGGCGGCGGCCGCCGGGGTCGAGCTGACGTCGGTGGCGTGCCCCAAGTTCGTGGAGTTCGTCGAGCGCGGCATCACCAGCGGCCGTCAGGTGCTCGGGTTGGCGGAGGCCTATCTCGCCCCGATCCGGGACGCCGACGTCGACACCCTGGTGTTGGGCTGCACGCACTACCCGTTGCTGTCCGGGGTGGTGCAGCTCGCGGCGGGCGATCACGTCACATTGGTCTCGAGCGCGGAGGAGACGGCCAAGGACGTGCTGCGGGTGCTCACGGCGGAGGATCTGTTGCGGCCGCACGACCGGGCGGACCCGCCGACGCGCGAGTACCTCGTCACGGGCGACCCGGACGCGTTCCGGCGGGTGGCGTCGCGGTTCCTGGGGCCGGGGCTGGTGGCGGTGGGCCGGGCGGACGCCCGGTGAGGCGCTGTCACGCGCGGCGCGCGCGCGGTCTCGATCACCACGACACGCGGCGGGGCGTGGCACGATAGTGCCCATGTTTCTGACTGTCCTCGGCTGCTCGGGAAGTATCGGCGGACCCACGTCGCCGGCCTCCGGGTACCTCGTGGAGGTCGACGGTCTGGCGCCGGTGGTGATCGACATGGGGCCCGGGGTGCTCGGCGCGTTGCAGCGGCACGTCGCGCCCGAAGACGCGACGATCCTTCTGTCGCATCTGCACGCGGATCACTGTCTGGACGTGCCTAGCCTGTTGGTGTTGCGGCGTTTCGGCCCCGGCGCGCGGGGCGCGGGCCGGGTGCCGCTGGTGGGGCCGTCGGGGACGGCCTACCGGATCGGGGTCGCGTCGGCGGAGGAGCCGGGAGCGGTCGACGACCTGTCGGACACGTTCGACGTGTCGACGTGGGACGTCACGCCCGAGGTGGCGATGAGGAGCGACGACGACGAGGTGGGCCTGCATGTGCGGGCCGAGAGGGTGGAGCATCCGCCGGAGTCGTACGGCCTCCGCCTGGAGTCCGGTGACGGGAGAGTGTTGGCGTACAGCGGGGACACTGCGTACTGCGATGCCCTGGTCGAGCTCGCGGTCGGCGCGGACGTCCTGCTCTGTGAGGCGTCGTGGACGCACGAGGAGGGGCGCCCGCCCGGCATCCACATGTCGGGCTCCGAGGCGGGGCTGACCGCCCGGCGGGCCGGGGTGGGTCGCCTGGTGCTCACCCACATCCCGCCGTGGACCGACCACGAGGCGGTCCGAGCGGAGGCGGCCGCCGAGTTCGACGGCGAGATCCTGCTCGCGGAGCCGGATCTGCGGATCACCGTCTAGATCTGCGGATCACCGTCCAGGGGAGCGCCCGCTAGGATCGGCGCTCGTGACCTCTTCAGACTTCAGCAGGGCAGACGGGCGCGGCGTCGACGAGCTGCGCGACGTGACCATCACGCGGGGTTTCACCTCGCATCCGGCGGGGTCGGTGCTCGTCACCTTCGGGCAGACCCGCGTCATGTGCACGGCCAGCGTCACCGAGGGGGTACCGCGCTGGCGCAAGGGATCGGGCCTGGGCTGGCTGACGGCCGAGTACGCGATGCTGCCGGCGGCGACCCACGAGCGGTCGGGCCGCGAGTCCGTCCGCGGCAAGGTCGGTGGCCGCACCCACGAGATCAGCCGGCTCGTCGGTCGCTCACTGCGCGCGTGCATCGATCTGTCCGCGCTGGGGGAGAACACCATCGCGCTGGACTGCGACGTACTCCAGGCCGACGGCGGTACGCGCACGGCGGCGATCACCGGCGCGTACGTGGCGCTGGCCGACGCGATCACGTGGCTGCAGTCCTCCGGCGCGGTGACGGGCAACCCGCTCACCGGGGCGGTCGCCGCGGTGAGCGTCGGTGTGGTCGACGAGCACGTGCTGTGCGACCTGCCGTACGAGGAGGACTCGCGCGCCGAGGTGGACATGAACGTGGTGTGCACGGACGGCGGCAAACTTATCGAGGTCCAGGGCACGGCCGAGGGTGCCGCGTTCGGTCGCGACGTCCTGGACGCGATGCTCGACTCGGCGCAGGCCGGCTGCGAGCGCCTGTTCGAGCTGCAGCGCGAGGCGCTCGCGGCGCCGTACCCGGGGGAGCTGCCCAGCCCGCCGGCCGCCCGGAACCGGGGGCGGTAGCCGTGGCAGTCCGTCTGTTGGTCGCGAGCCGTAACGCCAAGAAGCTGGCCGAGCTGCGCCGGGTGCTGGAATCCGAGGGTGTAGTCGGTATCGAGCCGGTGGGTCTGGACGAGGTGCCGGAGTTCCCGGAGGAGCCCGAGACCGGCGCCACGTTCGCCGAGAACGCCCTGATCAAGGCGCGCGCCGGGGCGCTGGCGACCGGGCTCCCGTGCCTGGCGGACGACTCGGGCCTGGCAGTGGGCGCCCTGAACGGGATGCCGGGGGTGCTCTCCGCGCGCTGGGCCGGCCGTCACGGCGACGACGCCGCGAACAACGCCCTGCTGCTCGCGCAGCTGTCGGACGTCCCGGACGAGCGGCGGGGCGCGGCGTTCGTCTCGGCGTGCGCGCTGGTCGGGCCGGGCGTGCCCGGAGTCGCCCGGGCCGCACGGGACCCGCGGGTGCACGGTGAGGGCACCGACGAGGGCCTGCAGGGCGAGGTCGTGCAGGAGGGTCGCTGGCCCGGACGGGTGCTCCGCGAGCCACGCGGCGAGGGCGGGTTCGGCTACGACCCGCTGTTCCTGCCCGAGGGCTCTGACCGGTCGGCCGCGGAACTCAGCCCGCAGGAGAAGGACGCCGCCTCGCACCGCGGCCGCGCGCTGCGTGCGTTGGCGCCGGCGCTGCGGGTGCTCGCCGCGCGCGCCGAGGGCTGAGCGGGGTCAGATCGCGTACTCGGCGTGGACGTCGCGGGTCCGCTTGTGCTCGAACCAGAACGACAGGAACGGGATCGTCCCCGCAAGCGCGGTGAGCAGCGTGCGCGTCGCGGGCCAGCGGGCCTTGATCGCCAGGTCCAGGGTCATGAACAGGTACAGGATGTAGAAGACGCCGTGCGCCTGACCGATGTAGGTGAACCACTCGGGCGCGTCCGAGGAGTCGGCCAGGATGAGGTACTTGTAGATCATCTCCACGGTGAGCACGAGCAGCCACACACCGGTGATCCAGGCGAGCACGCGGTAACGCTTGAGCGCACCGGCGACCTTCCCGCCCGGGTCCGGCCTGCGGTTGTCGGTCTGCGGCGGGGTTGCGGCGGTCATGAAGCGGATCTCTCCTGGTGGTTGCCGCCGGCCGCCCGATCCTTCCGGGCCAGCTCGGCGAGATAGGCGTTGTACGCGTCCAGGCCCTCGTCACGGGCCCGGGCGTCCGCCGCGGGACGACGGGTCGGGAGCAGGTCGGCGGGGATCTCCGTCAGGACGCCGAAGCGGTCCCGGCCCGACCCGTTCTTCCCGGCGGCCGGCAGGTCCGCCGTGCGGGGGTCGGCCTCGTCGTCGTCATCGTCCTCGGTTCCCCGCGCACCGACGGCACTGTCCGAGGCGGAGGCCCAGTTGTCCTCGGCGGCCTCCATCCGGACGTACTTGAGGTACGCGTAGATGAGGAAGCCCCCGAGGAACGGCCACATGAACGTGTACCCGAGGTTCTGGACGGTGCCGCTGGCCTCCTGGTAGCGGGCGAGCTGCCACAGGCCCATCCCGATGCACACGATCGCGCCGAGGACGACGAACGCGATCCACGCCGGACGGTGCTTGACCGAGGACGGCGCCGGATCCGCGGACGCGGCCTCGTCTCCGGTCGCTCGGGAACTCAGGGTGTCGGACACGCCTCCACGGTACCGCTGACCACGCGGTAAGCTCATCTCGCCCGGTACCCCCGGGTGACGCGCCCGTGGCGGAATTGGCAGACGCGCTGGATTTAGGTTCCAGTGTCTACGGACGTGGGAGTTCAAGTCTCCCCGGGCGCACAGGTCTCTCCACTCGGACCGGGTGATCAGGATGTCGGGTGATGAGGATGAGCAACCGGACAGTCGCGAGGGCGGCGGTCGCGTCGGTGATCCTGGTGGCGTCGGTGATGAGTGGCTGCGCGGAGTCGGATCTCGCGGTGAACGGGGGACTCCCGTGGACGGACCCCCGTGGCGCGGCGCCGCTCGAGCCTCCGGCGGAACCGTCCCCGGTGGAGGAGCGGACGAACGCGCAGCGCAGCGAGAACGGGCTCCCGGCACTGGACGCGAGCGAGAAGCTCCGCGACAGTGCCTGTGCGAAGGCCGACGACATGATCGCGAGGGACTACTGGGCGCATCACGCGCCTGACGGCAGCGGCGGCCCGGGCACGTTCATCCGCGAGGCCGGCGTCGATTACCACAGGGCAGCGGAGAACCTCTTCTATTCGTCCACCGGCGGGCCCGACCCGGTCGCCCAGTGGATGCAGAGCCCGGGCCACAGGGAGAACATCCTCGACCCGGACTTCACCCGCGTGGGTGTCTGCATGCGGACCGCCGCCTACCAGGGCCTGCCGGAGGCGCATCTCTACGTCCAGCACTTCGCCACCCCGATGGCGGAGAGGTAGCCCGGGCCGCCGGCACGGGGCTCGTCGGCACGGGGGCTCGTCGGCGCCGGCTCGTCGGTACGGTGCGGGCATGTGGTTCGACAACTGGCCTGACGTTCTCCGGGTCCTGCTCGTCGGCGCCGCCGCCTACGCGTTCCTCGTGCTGGTGGTGCGGGTGTTCGGCAAGCGCACCCTGACGCAGCTCAACGCCTTCGACTTCGTCGTCACCGTCGCGCTCGGTTCCACGCTCGCGACCATCATCCTCAGCTCCGACGTGTCCTGGACCGAGGGCGCGATCGCGATGGCGTTGCTCGTCGTCCTGCAGTACGCCGTCTCGCGGCTGAGGAGGTCGCGGGCCGGGCGGGCCGTCCTCACCGCCGACCCGACGCTGCTCGTGCGCGACGGCGTCTTCCTCGACGACCAGATCGCCCGCCACCGCCTCACCCACGCCGACATCCGCCAGACCATCCGCTCCTCCGGCGTCGGCGACCGGGGCGACGTCGCGGCCGTCATCCTCGAGAACGACGGCAGCATGAGTGTCATCACCGGGTCGTCGCTGGGCGACGGATCCGTCCTCGAGGACGTCCCGGGGTGGGCGCGGCAGCACCGGGGCTGACGGCGGCCGAGCCCGGCTGACCGCCGCCTCATCCCGACAGCGCGGCCAACACGTCCTCGGCGATCTCGTCCGCCGGCCGCGAGATCGGGCAGACCATGCCGTACTCGTCGGCCCCGAGCGACTCCAGCGTGAGCACCTGCGACTCAAGGATCCGATCGGATGCGAAGTGGCCGCGGCGGGCGGCGAGACGGGCGGCGATGAGTTCCGGATCGGTGCCGAGCTCGACGAAGAACACCGGGCGGCGAACGTCGCGCAACACATCGCGATAGGCGCGGCGCAGCGCCGAGCACGCGACGACGAGGCCGCGGTCGGGCCCCGGCGCCTCCGACCCGCGCGGGTGGTCGTGGTCCCTCATGCGGTCGCGGACCGCCTCCAGCCACGGCCAGCGGTCGTCGTCGGTGAGGGGGTCGCCGTCCGCCAGCTTCCGCCTGTTGTGCGGAGGGTGCAGGTCGTCGGCATCCACCAACTCCGCTCCCGTTCGATCGGCTATGACCCGCGCGACCGTCGACTTCCCGGCGCCGGAGACCCCCATGACGACGATGTGCGGACCGGGCGCGTGCCCCGGCTCGTCGGCTGCCGAGCTCCTCGTCGTCGTCACCACCTCCCGAGGGCTCAGATGGTGAAGGCCAACGATCCGAGGATCGCCCGGCCGAGATCCTCGTCCCCGGTGACCTTCACGCCGCGACCCGGCTCGGCGGTGATGCGGCCGGTCGTCGCGCGCACGAAGGTCGCCGTGTCGAAGACCAGCTCGACGGTGGGCCGCGCGGCGTCGTCCACATCGGCGAGCCGCGCGCGTCCGTCGACGACGACGTCGGTGACCAGCGGCAGATCCGCGTCGTCCTCACCGACGACGCGGAACCGGACACGGGACCCGTCCGGGGCGCCGGCACCCTTCCCGACGATGCGCGGCAGGGCCCGCACGATCTCCTCGACGGCGAACCGCCCGGTGTCACCGCCGAGATGGTGCTTCATGCCGAGCGCCTGCCGGATGTCGTCCTCGTGGACCCAGCAGTCGAAGACCCGCACCCCCATGAAGCGGCGGTACGGCACGCGACCGACGGGGGAGTCCGTCTCCGCCTCGAGGTCCGCGGCGGACAGCTCCGCGAGCTGTTCCGTGCGCTCGGCGACGACCTCCCTGAAATCGGCGAACGCGTCCTCGACCGCCAGCGACCGGGCCTCCTGGACGAACTTCTCGTTGAGCTCACCGATCGGGTTGCGGACGTGCTCGCGCGCCGACTCCGGCAACTCGATGTCCGGGACCGGCTCGCCGGCGAGCATGTGCTCGGTGCCGGCGATGTGCGCCACGATGTCGCGCACGGTCCACCCCGGCAGCGCCGTCGCCGCCGTCCAGTCGTCCTTCTTCAGGCCCGCCAGCACCTCGTCGAGGCGCTTCCACTGCTGCACCAGGTGGCGCACCTCGACGGGTGCCGTGTCGCTCGACTCGCTGTCCATGCCGCCGAGGCTACTGGCGTCGCGCCCGGCCGGTGGACGATCGCGCGGGTAGCGTCGGGCGAGCAGCCGAGTAGTGCCCGGACCGAGCCGCCGGGCGACGACCCGCCCGGAGGCCCGACCGCATGCCGACCACCACGTCACAGAACGACCGCCCCACCCTGGCGATCCTGGGGGCCGGGGGTGATCTCACCGAGCGCCTCCTGCTCCCCGGCCTGGGCTCGCTCCTGGCGCGCGACCCGGAGCGGGACGTCACCGTCGTCGGCTCCGGCCGATCCGGTATGGACGACGACGAGTGGCGCGGACTCGTCCGGTCAGCGCTGCGCGAGGGCGGCTGCGGACCGGACCAGGCCGACCGGATCGCGGCGACGACTCGCTTCGTCGCCCTGGACGTCACGGACGCCGACGCGTTCGCCGACTTCATCGACGGGCTCGACGGCCCGGTGGTGCTGTACTTCGCCCTGCCCCCGGCCGTCACCGCCACGGCGTGCGAGGGACTGCGCGGCCGCCCACTCCGCGACGACGTACGGTTCGCGGTCGAGAAGCCGTTCGGCACCGACCTCGCCTCGGCCCGCGACCTCAACGCGCTGCTCCTCGACCTCGTCCCGGAGGACCGCGTCCACCGCGTCGACCACTTCCTCGGCGACGCGAACGTCCTCAACATCCTCGGAATGCGGTTCGGTAACCGGGTCCTGGAACCCGTGTGGACAGCCGAGCACGTCGAGCGCATCGACGTCGTGGCCGACGAGACCCTCGCCCTCGAGGGCCGTGCCGGCTACTACGACTCGACCGGTGCGCTGGTCGACATGCTCCAGTCGCACCTGTTGCTCGTGACGGCGCTGGTCACCATGGAGGCGCCCGCGCGACTCGACGCCACCGAACTGCAGGACCTGCTCGCCACCACTCTCCGGTCCACCCACGTGTGGCGGGACGACCCGTGCGCGTGCTCTCGTCGCGCCCGCTACACGGCCGGCAGGGCGGGCGGCCGTGACGTCGTCGCCTACACCGACGAGGAGGGCGTCGATCCGTCGCGGGGGACCGAGACGCTCGCCGAGGTGGTGCTCGAGGTCCGGAACCAGCGCTGGGCGGGAGTGCCCGTGCGGCTCCGGTCAGGCAAGGCACTGGGTGAGGACTCGATGCGGGTGACGGTGACGTTCCGGCCGCCGCCACACGTTCCGGAGGCGTTCGCGGGCGGGGCCCCGCCGAGCCGGCTCACGATGGGCATCGCGCCCGGCCGGGTGGCACTCGACCTGGCGACCAACGCCTCCGGCGACAGTCTCGCGCTCGAGGACTCCCACCTCGACACCGAGCTCGGCGACAGCGACCTGCTCCCGTACGGGGAGGTCCTCGGGCGGATCCTCGACGGGGACCGGCTCCTCACCGTCCGCGGCGACGTCGCCGAGGAGTGCTGGCGGATCCTCACCCCGGTGATCGAGGCCTGGGAGTCCGGCGCGGTCCCAATGGAGGAGTACGAGGCGGGCTCGGACGGCCCGGTCGAGGGGAACCCCGGGACGACGTAGGCCGCGGTTCCGCTGTGGAACCGGGGCCTACGGTCGATGACCGGGAGTCAGACCTTCCGCGCCGTGCGCGCGGCGTTCTCCTCCGTCATGTCGTCGGGCTGCCGGACGAAGTGCGCGATGCTCAGTGCCAGGCCTCCCCAGATGACGAGCAGGAACAGCACCATCATGATGATCGCTGCGGTGTCCATGGTTCAGCCCTCGTTTCGGGTGGTCTCGGTACGGTTGCCGCGCGTACCGGTGCCGGCCGTGCGGGTCGCGCTGGCCGCGTCGGCCCGGACGGGGGAGCCCGACGCGTCGAACTGGTCCTCGTAGAGGACGTCGCTTGGATCGTCGTCCGTCGCCGGCGGGCCGTCGAGGTGACGGGCCCCGCGCCAGGGCAGCAGGGACAGGATCACCGACAGCACCAGGATCGCGGCGATCATGCCCCAGCCCCAGACGCCGAGTACGGCGGCGTCGTAGCCCTCGTACGGCTCCGAGACCAGGCTGCGGATCTCGCCGAACAGCGCGTACGCCAGGACGAGCGGGGTGACGACCGCCATGCACACGATCCAGATGGGGCCGACCTTGAACGAAGAGACCGAGTTGAGGTGGTCGCGCAGGGTGGGACCCAGGCGCAGCGCGAACATCACCACGATGAGGGCGATGAGCGCGATGCCCACGATGCCGATGCTGTTGGCGAACTTGTCCAGGATGTCGAGGTTCTGCAGGCCCGTCTCGGTGGGCATGAGCAGGATCGACACGATGGCCATCGGGCCGCCGATCGCCAACGTTGCGGTGGTGCGGGAGACGCCCACCTTGTCCTGGAAGGAGGAGATGACCACCTCGACGATCGAGATCATCGACGTGAGGCCGGCGAGGATGAGGCATGCGAAGAACACGACGCCCCAGATGGGCCCGCCGGGCATCTGCGAGATGAGGGCGGGGAAGGCGATGAACGCGAGGCCCGGCCCGCCGCTGACGTCGTCCCACCCCGCGCCCGCAGCGGAGGAGACGAGGAAGCCGAGGGTGGCGAAGACGCCGATACCGGCCAGGACCTCGAATGCCGAGTTGGAGAAGCCCACGACGAGCCCCGAGCTGGTGAGATTGGAGCGGCGCTTGAGGTACGAGGCGTAGGTGAGCATGATGCCGAAGCCCACCGACAGGGAGAAGAAGATCTGCCCGTAGGCGGCGATCCACACACCGGGGTCGGTCAGCACGCCCCAGTCGGGCGTGAAGAAGTTGTTGAGGCCGTCGGCGGCCCCCTCGAGGAACAGGGACCGGATGACCAGGGCCGCGAACAAGACGATCAACAGCGGGATGAAGATCTGAGCGGTCCGGCCGATGCCCTTCTGAACTCCCGCGATGAGGACGCCGAGAGTGAACAGCCATACAACGACCAACACGCCCGTGATGAGCGGCACGAAGTCCAGGCCGAAGCCGGACCCGGCGCGGAGGAAGTCCTCCGAGAAGAAGGTGGCGGTTTCCTCATAGGTCTCGCCCCAGCGGCCGTCGACGGAGAACCAGGCGTAGCAGGCCGCCCACGCGAGGATCACCGCGTAGTAGACGGCGATCACGAAGGACACCAACACCTGGATCCAACCGATCGGCTCGGCGAAACGGTTCATGCGGCGGAAACTCAGGGGAGCGGAGCCGCGGAACCGGTGGCCGATGGCGTAGTCGAAGAACAGCAGGGGGATACCGGCGGAGAGCAGCGCGACCAGATACGGGATGAGGAACGCGCCGCCGCCGTTGTCGTAGGCGACGAAGGGGAAACGCCAGATGTTGCCGAGGCCGACGGCGGAGCCGATGGCGGCGAACACGAAGACGGAGCGCCCCGAGAAGGCCTCGCGTCTCCTGGTACCGCCCGTGGCGGCGGGTGTGGACATGGATTCCTCCTCAGCGGGGGAGCGGGCGGGTTCGGATTCGAGCCGTGCTCCGAGTCCCCTACTTCTAGTCGGACGGTTGCCATTTGGTGATCGAATCGACGCAAGTCGGGTACTCGGTCACGTGGCTGGTGTGATTAGGGTAATCCCATGAGGCACCAATTAGGAGGGCGGACCGCGAATCGGCTGCTCGTCGCCGCGGCGCTCGTGACGCTCACCGTCGGCGCGGGCTCCGTCGCCGCCTCCCCGCGGACGCTCGCGCCGGGCGGGCCGGCGGTTCCGACCGTGGTGGCGCCCGTCGAACCGGTGGCCGCGTCCGTACCGCCCCCGGCCGTCCTGACGCCCACGGACGTCGTGCGCGAGACCGGCCGGTGGTTCTCGCACGGGCGCACGCTTGAGCTCCGGCCGGACGGCACCGGTACGTTCGCCGTTTGGATGGGGGCGTTCGACGGTCACCTCGTGCAGCTGCGGCTGATCCCCGCGCCCGGGGCAGCGACCGTCGCCGAGGTCGTGGCGATCGACCGGGTGGGGGAGGGGGCGCTCGCGCCGGACGAGACGCCCGGTATCGGTGGCCTGGTCACCGTGTCGTTCGGGCGGGCCGCGCGGGCCGCCCACGTCGAGTGGTCGTCCGGGCCGCGCCGGTTGGCCGCCGATCTGTGCGCTGCCGAAGGGTTGGACGCGCGGGCCATGGAGGAGCTGCGCTGCGGCGCCTGATCGCGGCACGGCAGTGGCGACGCGTCGTCCCGTACCGGGTCGCGGGCGCGTCGGCAGCACACCCGTATGGGCTGGACGACACGCCCTGGTAGCCCGAGAGTCCCTGAAAAGATGTAACAATTCGATAACCGCGCAAACGCAGAACCTGAGGGTGGCCTCACCTGTAGATATGAGGCGCGCGTCATGTCTTTTTGTGGCGGGCATCACCGCCGCCGACCGACGGCTGACCCGCGATTCGGTCGGTCGTACCCCCGCAATCTGAGGGGCCCCTCAACTTTGTGTGGCAATCTGTGCGCTGCGCCGAAACCGGTCACCGATTCCGGCGATGTCCCTGACGCAGTGCCAAGGAGTTCCACACGTGACGATCGACGACCGCGACCTCACCCCCCGCCCGATCGAGACCGGGTTCGCGGCCCGTAGCGCCGCCCGCGCCCTCGCGGACGAACTCCGTGAGGGTACGGCCTATGCGCTCGCCTTCGGCGGGCAGGGGATCGCCTGGCGCGACGCGCTCAGCGATCTCATCGACGGCACGGGGATCGGGCCGGAGCTCCAGGACCTCGTCGACGCCTCCGTCGCCCTCACCGAGCCCGTCCATGACGAGATCGCGGTCGTGCGGACCCACGGCTTCCGGCCCATCGAGTGGGCCAACACCACCACCGGCGAGGACGAGGACGCGGCTGACCTGCCCGACGACGCCTCCCTGTCGGCCGCCGCGGTCTCCCTCCCCGCGGTCCTGCTCACCCAGATCGGCGCGCTGCGTGCCCTCGCGGCCGAGGGCTTCGACGTCAACGACACCGCCCCGGCGGCCGTGGTCGGACACTCCCAGGGCGTGCTGGCCGTGGAGTCGGTGGAGACCTTCGGGTCCATCGACGACCGGCTGCTGGCCGTCGCCGAGCTCATCGGCGCCGCCGCCACCCTGGTCGGGCGGCGCGTGGGTCTGTTCCGCCGTGGCCAGGCCAGCCCCATGGTCGGGGTGTCCGGGATCGACGGCGAGGCCCTGCGATCGCTGGTCGACGAGCTGTTCTCGGACGTCGACGCGTCGATCCGCCCGTCGGTCTCCATCCGCAACGCGCAGCGCCGCCACGTCGTGGTCGGCCGACCGGACGATCTCGAGGACCTGCGTCGTCACTGCGCCGACCTCGAGGCCGAGTCGCGTCGTCGTCGCGAGGCAAAGCTCACCGGCGGCGAGGTCTTCGCCCCCGTCTTCGACCCGCTCGACGTGGAGGTCGGATTCCACCACCCGGCGATGGCGCCGGCGGTCGAGATCGTCTCCCGCTGGGCCCGCGCCTGCGATCTGGACGTCGAGCGCGCCGTCCACCTGGCGCGCCAGGTCTTCATCGAGCCGGTCGACTGGGTCGAGGAGATGGCCGAGGCCCTGCACTCCGGTGCCCAGTGGATCCTCGACATGGGCCCCGGCGAGGCGCTGACCCGGCTCAACCGGTCCGTGGTCCGCGGCCAGGGCGTGGGCGTCGTCCCCGCCGCCACCCGCGGGGGCCTGCGCAACCTGTTCACCCCGGGTGCCACGCCGCTGATCGAGCGGCCGTGGACGGCGTTCCAGCCGCAGCTCATCACGCTGCCCGACGGCAGCGTCCACGTGGAGACCTCCTTCACCCGCCTCACCGGGCGTTCGCCGATCCTGCTGGCGGGCATGACGCCCACCACCGTGGACCCCGAGATCGTCGCCGCCGCGGCCAACGCCGGCCACTGGGCCGAGCTCGCCGGCGGCGGGCAGGTCTCCGAGGCGATCTTCGCCGAGAACACCCGCCGCCTGGCCGAGCTGCTCGAGCCCGGCCGCAGCGCCCAGTTCAACTCCCTGTTCCTCGACCCGTACCTGTGGAAGATGCAGGTCGGCGGCAAGCGGCTCGTCCAGCGGGCCCGCGCCGCGGGCATCCCCTTCGACGGCGTGATCGTCACCGCCGGCATCCCCGAGCTCGACGAGTCGGTGGCCCTCATCGAGGAGCTGACCGAGGCCGGCCTGCGGCACGTCAGCTTCAAGCCCGGCACCGTCGCGCAGATCCGCCAGGTCGTGCGGATCGCCGCCGAGGTCCCTCACATGCCCGTCATCGTCCAGGTCGAGGGCGGCCGCGCCGGCGGCCACCACTCGTGGGAGGACCTCGACGCCCTCCTGCTGTCGACCTACGGTGAGCTGCGCGAGCGCCCCAACGTCGTCCTGTGCGTCGGCGGAGGCATCGGCACCCCCGAGCGGGCCGCCGACTACCTCACCGGCTCGTGGGCCAACGCGCACGGCTACCCGGCCATGCCGGTCGACGGCATCCTCGTGGGCACCGCCGCGATGGCGACCCTCGAGGCCACCACCAGCCCCCAGGTCAAGCAGCTGCTCGTGGACACCACGGGCGTCGACGCCTGGGTGGGCGCGGGCCAGGCCGAGGGAGGCATGGCCTCCGGCCGCAGCCAGCTCGGCGCGGACATCCACGAGATCGAGAACACCGCCGCGCGCACCGGGCGCCTCCTCGACGAGGTGGCGGGCGACGCCGACGCTGTGGCCGCCCGCCGCGACGAGATCATCGCGGCGATCAACGGCACCGCCAAGCCCTACTTCGGCGACCTCGACTCCATGACCTACGAGCAGTGGCTGCGGCGCTTCGTCGAGCTCTCGCTCGCGCCCGGCGCCGGCGCCGACGGGTCGGTCGCCCGGGGCGACGACTCGTTCGACGTGGGCGGCGACTTCGCCGCCGCGGTCGCCGACGGCACCCGCTCCGTGTGGCTCGACCCGACCATCCGCGAGCGCTTCCACCGCATGGTCCAGCGCACCGAGGCCCGCCTCGACGCCGCCGACACCGGCCGCATCCGCTCCGCGTTCCCGCGCGTGGAGTCCATGGAGCGCCCCGCCGAGGTGATCGACGCCCTCGCCGCCCGCCACCCCGAGCTCGCGAGCGCCGTGCTGCACCCGGCCGACGCCGCCGAGTTCCTCGACATCTGCCGTATGCCCGGCAAGCCCGTGCCGTTCGTCCCCGTCATCGACGCCGACGTGCGCCGCTGGTGGCGTTCGGACTCCCTGTGGCAGGCCCACGACCCGCGCTACGACGCCGACGCCGTGTGCGTGATCCCCGGGACCACCGCCGTGGCCGGCATCACCCGCGTCGACGAGCCGGTCGGTGAGCTCCTCGACCGCTTCGAGGCCGCCACCGCCGACCGGGTCAGCGGCTACCTGCCCGACACCGAGGCCGTGTCGAGCCGCCGCCGCGGCATCGTCACCACCGCCACCGGCCCCGTCGCCGACGTGCTCAACAGCCCCGACGTCACCTGGGCCGGCCGACTCGTCGTCAACCCCGTCCACCGCCTGGGCGTCCTGCACGCGTGGGAGATCGACGCCGACGGCATCGGTCGCCACCCGGTCTCCGGCGCCGTCCTCACCCCGGACACGGACGGGCAGACGGTCGACCTGACGCTGCCGGTCGGCCCGGCCGAGATGACCATCACCCTCACCGTGGGCGACGCCGTGGCCACCGGTGCCGCGCCCGTCATCACCGATGACGCCGCGGAGTCCGCCATGCGCACCCTGCTGGCCACCGCCGCCGGCGTCGGCCGCGGGGGAGCGGGCGGTACCCGGATCGACACGCTGCCCGAGGTCACCGACGGTGTCGCCACCGCGCGGTTCACGTTCGAGCCCACCCTGGCCACGGACCACACCGGCGTCACCGCCGGCAGCCTGCCCACCTCGCTCGTGCCGTCCGCCGGCGTCCCGGACGCCCTCGTGGGCGCCGCCTGGCCGACCGTCTTCGCCGTGCTCGGCCAGACGCGTCGCCCGCGCGGCACCGGCACCGTCGTCGAGGGGCTGCTCGACCTGGTCCACCTGGACCACGGCATCCGCATGCACGCGGCGCTGCCGCAGGAGACGACCGACCTCGTCGTCGTCGCCCGGTCCGGCGGTGTCCGCGACACCGACCTCGGCCGCGTCGTCGAGGTGTCGGTCGAGGTGGCCGCGGAGGCACGCGACGGCTCCCGCACCCCGCTGTGCACCCTGTCGGAGCGCTTCGCCATCCGTGGCCGCACCGGCGGCGCCGAGGTCGGCGACCCCCGCCCGGCCGGTGGCGCGCTGGTCACCCCGTCCGGTGGCGTCGCCGAGCCCGCGGAGACCACGCGCCAGCAGCGCGTGTCCGCCACGCTCACGGCCCCGCACGACATGACCGCGTTCGCGCTGGTCTCCGGCGACCACAACCCGATCCACGTCTCCGACACGGCGGCCGAGCTGGCCGGGCTCGGTGGAGTGATCGTCCACGGCATGTGGCTCTCGGCCGCCGCGCAGCACGCCGTGCAGGCCTCGGACGGCAAGACCCCCGCGCTGCGGATCGCCGGCTGGACCGCCCGGATGCTCGCCCCGGTCCGCCCGGGCGACCACATCACCGTCCGCGCCGTGCAGACCGGCCGCCACGCCGGCGGCCAGGTCCTCGAGGTCACGTGCACGGTCGACGGCGCCACCGTCATGGCCGCCACCGCGCTGACCGAGGCCCCGCGCACCGTCTACGCGTTCCCCGGCCAGGGCATCCAGGCCAAGGGGATGGGCATGGAGGGGCGCACCCGCTGCCCCGCCGCCCGCGAGATCTGGGACCGCGCCGACAAGCACACCCGTGAGGCCCTGGGCTTCTCGATCCTGGCGCTCGTCCGCGACAACCCGACCGAGGTCACCGTCCGCGGCGAGGTCCACCGGCATCCCGACGGCGTGCTCTACCTGACCCAGTTCACCCAGGTCGCGATGGCGTGCCTCGCGGTCGCCCAGCGCGCCGAGCTCGAGGCCGACGGCCTGCTCGTCGACGGCGCCTACTTCGCCGGCCACTCGATCGGCGAGTACGACGCCCTGGCCGCCATCTCCGGCGTGCTCGAGCTCGAGCCGCTGCTGGAGATCGTGTTCCAGCGTGGCTCGACCATGCACCAGCTGGTCCCGCGTGACGCGCAGGGGCGGTCGGACTACCGCATGGCCGCTATCCGCCCGTCGCAGATGGGCATCTCGGACGAGGACATCGCGCAGTGGGTCGCCGACGTGGCCCGCGAGTCCGGCGAGTTCATCGAGATCGTCAACTACAACCTGGCGGGCTCGCAGTACGCGCTGGCCGGCACGGTCGCCGGCTGCGCCGCGCTGGAGAAGGCGGTGAACCGGGAGCTCGAGCGCTCGGGCGGCAAGAACGCCTTCATCCTGGTGCCCGGCATCGACGTGCCGTTCCACTCCACGGTGCTGCGCGGCGGCGTCCCGGACTTCCGGGCCACCCTCGACGCGCTGATCCCCGAGGACGTGGACATCTCGGTGCTCGTCGGCCGCTACATCCCGAACCTCGTGCCGCGCCTGTTCAGCCTCGAGCGCGACTTCGTGCAGGAGATCGCCGACCTCGTGCCGGCGGAGGCCCTGGACGACGTCCTCGCGAACTGGGACGCCTGGTCCGCCACGCCCACGCGACTGGGCCGCCTGCTGCTCGTCGAGCTGCTGGCCTGGCAGTTCGCGAGCCCGGTCCGCTGGATCGAGACGCAGGAGCTGCTGTTCACGCCGATCGAGCGTGGCGGCCTCGGCGTCGAGCAGTTCATCGAGGTCGGCGTGGCCAACGCCCCGACCGTTGCGAACCTCGCCTCCAAGACCCTCGACCTGCCCACCCACCGCGGGCCGCGCGCCCAGGTGATCAACGTCGAGCGCGACTCGGCGACGCTGTACGGCACCCTGCCGCCCAGCGTGGAGGGCGACGACGACGAGGCGGACGCCGACACCGGTTCCGCCTCCACCCCGGCCGCCGGTCAGGCGGCCCCCACAGACCCCGCACCGGCCGTCAACACCCCCGGCACGGCCGGTGCGGACCGATCCGAACCGGCAGTTGCGCCTGCCGCCGCCCCCGGCGCTCCCCGCCCGGACGACCTGGAGTTCGGCGCACCCGCGGCCACCCGCATGCTGGTGGCGCTGCGCACCAAGGTCCGTCCCGAGCAGATCGCCGCCGGCGACTCCATCGAGACGCTGTGCGACGGCGTGTCCTCGCGCCGTAACCAGCTGCTGCTCGACCTGGGCACCGAGCTGAGCCTGGGCGCCATCGACGGCGCCGCCGAGGCGGACTTCCCGACCCTGGCCGACCAGGTCTCGCGCCTGGCCCGCGGCTACGCCCCCTTCGGCCCCGTCCTGTCGGACGCGGTCGGGGAGGCCCTGCGCGCGGTCCTGGGCCGCACCGGCAAGCGCCCGGCGTACATCACCGAGCGCGTGACCGGCGCGTGGGAGCTCGGCGCCGGCTGGGCCCACCACGTGACCGCCGAGATCGCGCTGGGCACCCGCGACGGCGCCTCGATCCGCGGTGGCGACCTCGCGACCCTCGACGCCTCGGGCGTCAAGGACGTCGCCGGCCTGGACGCGCTCATCGACGCGGCCGTGCAGGCGGTCGGCGCCGCCCACGGTGTGTCCGTGGCCATGCCCTCCTCGGGCGCCGGCGGTGGCGGGGTCGTCGACTCCGCCGCGCTGACCGAGTTCGCCGACGAGCTCACCGGCCGCAACGGCGTCCTGGCGGAGGCCGCGCGCGGCCTGCTCACCCGGCTCGGGCACCTCGAGCCGGAGGCCGTCGACCTGCTGGCCGACGCCGATCCGGATTCCGAGCTCGCCGACCTCGTGGCCGCCGAGCTGGGCTCCGACTGGCGCCGCGTGGTGGCCCCGGCCTTCGACGCCAACCGCGCCGTCCTGCTGGACGACCGCTGGGCCTCGGCCCGCGAGGACCTGGCCCGCCTGTGGACCGCCTCGGACGTGCCGGCCGACGCCGCGGAGGCCTTCCGCGGCGCGGGCGAGATCGTCGCCGAGCAGGCCCGCTGGTGGGCGGCCCGGGCGACCGATGCCCGCCGCGACGCCCTGGCCACGGCCTTCCGGGAGATCTCGGAGGCCGCGGCGGAGGAGTTCGTCGGCGCGTACGCGGACGACGTCGCCGTCGTCACCGGCGCCGGAAAGGGCTCCATCGCCGCGGCGGTCACCGGCCGCCTCCTGGCCGGTGGCGCCACCGTGGTGGCCACCACCTCGAGCCTCGACCAGGGCAAGCTGGCGTTCTTCAAGGACCTCTACCGCTCCAACGCCCGCGGTGGCGCGGCGCTGTGGGTCCTGCCCGCCAACATGACCTCCTACTCGGACGTCGACGCGCTGGTCGAGTGGGTCGGCTCGGAGCACTCCGAGTCGGCCGGTGGCCAGACCACCGTCCTCAAGCCGGCGCTCACGCCGACGCTGCTGTTCCCGTTCGCCGCACCGCGCGTCCAGGGCTCGATGGCCGACGCCGGCCCGCGGGCCGAGACGGAGATGCGCGTCCTGCTGTGGAGCGTGGAGAAGCTCGTCGCCGGGCTCGGCGCGATCGGCGCGGACACCGACGTCGACTCCCGCCTGCACGTGGTCCTGCCGGGCTCGCCCAACCGCGGCATCTTCGGCGGCGACGGCGCCTACGGCGAGGCCAAGGCCGCGCTCGACGCCATGATCGCCAAGTGGGGTTCGGAGAAGGCCTGGTCGCAGCGGGTCACCTTCGTCCACGCGATCATCGGGTGGGTCCGGGGCACCGGCCTCATGGGCCACAACGACCCGCTCGTCGAGGCCGTCGAGGCCGCGGGCGTGTCCACGTGGTCCACCGCCGGGATGGCCACCGAGCTGCTGCGCTGGTGCGCGCCGGAGTTCCGCGACGCCGCCGCCGAGAAGCCGGTCACCGTGGACCTCACGGGCGGGCTCGGCACGGCCGACCTCGACATGTCCGCGCTCGCCGCGGACCGGCCCACCGCCTCCGCGACGACCCCGGACGAGGACACGGCCGGCACGATCGCCGCGCTGCCGTCGCTGCCGACGGTCGCCGCCGACGAGCGGCCCGAGTGGGGCGAGGTCACCCAGGACCTCGAGGACATGGTCGTAATCGTGGGCGCCGGTGAGGTCGGCCCCTACGGCAGCGCCCGTACCCGCTTCGAGGTGGAGACCACCGGCGACCTCACCGCCGCCGGCGTGGTCGAGCTGGCCTGGTCGACGGGCCTGATCACGTGGGAGGACTCGCCCCGCGCGGGGTGGACCGTCACGGCCACCGGCGAGGCGATCGACGAGGCGGACATCGCCGAGCGGTTCCGCGACGAGGTCCTGGCCCGGGTGGGCGTGCGCACGTACGCCGACGACGCCCGCGCCGAGATGTTCGCGGGCGCCGCACCGCAGCTCACCTCGGTGTTCCTGCCGGAGGACCTGTCCTTCGTCGTGGACGACGAGGCCCAGGCCCGCGCCTACCTCTCGGACGACCCGGAGAACACCGTCGTCACGCAGAGCGAGGACGGGGAGTGGACGGTCACCCGCAAGGCCGGCACGGAGATCCGCGTCCCGCGCCGCACCATGCTCACGCGCGTGGTCGGCGGTCAGATCCCGACCGGGTTCGACCCCACGGCGTGGGGCATCCCCGCGGACATGGTCTCCGGCATCGACCGGGTGGCCGCGTGGAACCTCGTGGCCACCGTCGACGCCTTCATCTCGTCGGGCTTCACCCCGGCCGAGCTGCTGGCCCACGTCCACCCGGCCGACGTCGCCAACACGCAGGGCACCGGCATGGGCGGCATGACGAGCATGCGCTCGCTGTACATCGACGGCATCCTCGGCCGCAGCCGCGCCAACGACACGCTGCAGGAGGCGCTGCCCAACGTCGTGGCCGCGCACGTCATGCAGTCCTACGTCGGCGGCTACGGCTCGATGGTGCACCCGGTGGCGGCCTGCGCCACCACCGCGGTGAGCGTCGAGGAGGGCTTCGACAAGATCCGCGCCGGCAAGGCCGAGTTCGTGGTCTCCGGCGGGTTCGACGACCTGTCCATCGAGGGCATCCAGGGCTTCGCCGACATGTCCGCCACCGCCGACTCCGCGGCCATGGCGGCCAAGGGGATCGACGAGCGGTACTACAGCCGGGCCAACGACCGCCGTCGCGGCGGGTTCGTCGAGTCGGCCGGCGGTGGCACCATCCTGCTCGCCCGTGGTGACGTCGCGGCCCGCATGGGGCTGCCCGTCCTGGGCGTGGTCGGCTGGGCCGGCTCGTACGCCGACGGCGCGCACACCTCCATCCCGGCCCCCGGGCTGGGTGCGCTGGGCGCCGGGCGCGGCGGGAAGCGTTCGCCGCTCGCCCGCGGCCTCGCCCAGCTGGGCCTGACCGCCGACGACGTGGCCGTGGTGAGCAAGCACGACACCTCGACCAAGGCCAACGACCCCAACGAGTCGGAACTGCACGAGCGTCTCGCCGAGGCGATCGGCCGGTCCGAGGGCAACCCGCTGTTCGTGGTGTCGCAGAAGACGCTCACCGGCCACGCCAAGGGCGGTGCTGCGGCGTTCCAGCTCATCGGGCTCACCCAGATGCTGCGGTCGGGCACCATCCCGCCCAACCGCTCCCTGGACTGCGTCGACGACGTGCTGGACCACCACCGGCACCTGGTGTGGCTGCGCGAGACCCTGCAGCTGGGCGGCGACCTGCCCCTCAAGGCCGGTCTGCTCACCTCGCTGGGCTTCGGCCACGTCTCCGGCCTCATCGCCGTGGTGCACCCGGAGGCCTACCACCGGGCCGTGGCCGCGGCGTACGGCGAGGACGAGGCCGAGCGCATCCGCGAGGCCGGCCTGCGCCGCGAGCGCGAGGGCGCCCGGCGCCTGACCGACGCGATCTACGGCGGCGAGGCGCTCTACACCCGCCCCGAGGCCCGTCGCCTCGGTGAGGGTTCGGGCGACGAGGTCAAGGAGCGCGAGGCCGCGGTCCTGCTCGACCCGGCCGCCCGCGTC
Organism: Dietzia papillomatosis NBRC 105045; assembly: GCF_001570845.1. Lineage (NCBI taxonomy): Bacteria > Bacillati > Actinomycetota > Actinomycetes > Mycobacteriales > Dietziaceae > Dietzia > Dietzia papillomatosis. The sequence goes on from NZ_BCSL01000031.1 coordinate 39,709, forward strand.
GACGCCGACGGCGTGCTGTCGGCCGGTGTCGCCGCGGAGATCGCCGCGGAGGTCGCCGGGACGGAGCGCTCCGGGCGGTGACGACCGGGGTGAGAGGCGTCGGGGTCGACATCGTCGACCTCGGCGCCTTCGCCGCGTCTCTGGCCGAACCGGGGACGCGGCTCACGCGCGCGTTCTCGCCCACCGAGCGGAGGCAGTGCCGCGAACGCGCCGAGGCCCGCGGGGCCGGCCGGGCGGCCGGGTTCACGTCGTCGTCGCCGTCGTCATCTACGTCAGCGTCTCCCGCGTCCTCGTCTCCCGCGGCGTCGTCTCCACCGGGGATGTCGTCTCCGCCCGGGACGGTGACCCCGCGCCGCCACGAGGACCCGCTGGCCCGCCACCTCGCCGCACGCTGGGCCGCGAAAGAGGCGGTCATCAAGGCGTGGTCCGCGGCACTGTACGGCATGCCCCCTCCGATCCCGCCCGACCTGCTGCGCTGGGCCGAGATCGAGACGGTGTGCGACGCCTGGGGCCGGCCGACGGTGCGTCTCGGGGGAGAGGTGGCCCGGCAGGTGGCCGCGACCCTCGGTGACGACACGCGGTGGAACGTCTCCCTCAGCCACGACGGCGGCTCCGCGATCGCGTTCGTGGTGCTCGAGGGGCCGCTGCGCGGGTAGGCGCTCCGTAGCGGTCTGTGGGCTCACCGAAAGGTGGCCTGGCGGCGGGGCCGCCTCAGTCGGCCTGGGCTTCCTTCTCCGCCAGCCACAGGTAGGCGGTGAGCATCCGCTTGAGCTCGGTGACGGTCGCGTCGTGCATGTCCTCGCCGCCGGCGGAGCCGACGGTGTCACCCGCTTCGCCGCCGGGCACCGGGCCGGCGCTGACGGAGAAGTTCAGCATCGAGTAGGCCACGTGCACCAACACCTCGGCCATGAACGCGCGGCGTTCCCGCTCGGTGGCGGGCATGAGCGGCGCGAGGACGCTGGCGATCATCCGGGCGATCTCGCGCTCGTTCACGGCGGCCGTGGCCCGCGTGGCGGGAGTGGCCTGCGTGGCCAGCCAGACCGCGCGCCGGGACGGATCCCGGAGCCACAGGTCGGCCAGATGGTCGAGGAAGTCGTTGAGCAGCTCCGGCCAGTCCAGCGCGGGGATCTTCTGCGCGAAGCGCTCGACCTCCTCGATCACCCCGTGCGCGTCCTGGCGGTCGAGCTCGCAGACCAGGACGTACTTGTTGGCGAAGAACTGGTACAGCGTCCCGATGGGCACGCCCGCGCGCGACGCCACCTCCTCGCAGGTGAACGAGTCGAAGCCGACCTCGACTAGCACTTCCCGGGCCGACGACAGGAGTGCCTGGAACTTCCGGCGGCTGCGCTCCTGGATCGGTCGGCGGCGGGGGACGAGGATGTTCGGTTCGTCCTGGACGGCCTCGTCGGTGATATCCCGTGACGGCTCGTGGGCGCGCTCGGACGATTCGGTCGGCATGGGTGGTTCAGCCCTCCGCCGGCTGCGGCTCGGGGAGCTCCACACCGAGCAGCTTGGCGACCATCGCCACGTGCCCCTTCGCGCGGACGTTGTACCGGGCCATCGAGATGGTGCCGTCCGACTCCACCACGAAGGTCGAGCGGATCACTCCCATGACGGTCTTGCCGTAGTTCTTCTTCTCGCCGAAGGCGCCCCACTCGGTGAGCATCGTCTTGTCGGGACCGGACAGGAGCGGGAACGTGATGCCGTACTTGTCCCGGAACCGGGCCAGCTTCTCGGGCGCGTCGGGGGAGACGCCGACGACGCCCATGCCCGCGTCCCGCAGCTGCTGGAGGGCGTTCTCGAAGTCCACGGTCTCGGTCGTGCACCCCGGCGTCATGGCGGCGGGGTAGACGTAGACGAGCACCCTCCCGTGCTCCGCGAGGAGATCCTGCAGCGACGTGGGCGTGCCGTCGGCGTCGGGGAGGGTGAACGCGGGGGCCGGCTGGCCCACCTCGAGCCGTGGTGTGGTCACCGGTGCTCCTGGGGTCGAGTCGGGGCGTCGGACCCTCCCAACCTATCCGATGCACCGGCGCTCGGGCGCGCATCCCGTCGGTGTGCAGTAGCGTGGGCGTGGTCAAGACCCGCGGGGCACCCGCGGACGAGCGATCGACGGAGGTCTGGTGTCCAGGAGTTACGACAGCATCGAGGGCGATATCGCCAAGGCGCGTGACGATCTCGCGACGACCCTGGACGAGATCATCGACCGGGTCAATCCCAAGAACCTCGCGACCGAGGGTAAGGAGCGCGCGACCGCGGCCCTGAAGGATCCGCGGGTACTGGCCGTGCTCGGCGGGGTAGCGGCTCTGGTCGTCGGCGGGATCACGGTGTCGATGGCCAACAAGCGCAAGGAACGGCAGCGCATCGAGGCGTACCTGGCGGCCCGCCGGGCCCTCTGAGCCCGCTGCTCGGCACGGACTCGGTCAGGTCGAGTCGGGCCACGACTCAGGCGTCGGTCCGGCTTCCGCTCGGCTCCCTCCAGAAGAGCGTCCCGCGCACTTCCACTCGGGCGACGTGTGCGGGACGCTCCTCTCGTTGTGCAGCGGCCCCGCCGGGCCCCACGCGGCCCCCGGCGCACGCGAAAAAGCCCCGGGTCGTGAAACCCGGGGCTTTCGCTCTGTGCGCCATCAGGGACTCGAACCCCGAACCCGCTGATTAAGAGTCAGCTGCTCTGCCAATTGAGCTAATGGCGCTTGTTCTTCCGGCCTCGCGGCCTTCCGTGGTGCGAGAGAAACAGTAACAGCCGTGAGTCCGGATCACGAAATCGCCTGGTCATCGACCGTGTCGCCATCCGACTCGGGAGGTGCGTGATGTGACACCCTCCGGTGACTCGATATGGAATGCGCGCAGCCCGGCAGGCATACTGGTGTAGAAATCCTCCGGTCGTGGCCGCGTCCGGGCGGAAGAGACAGCTGGAAGGGGCCCTCAGTGAACCTGCGCACAACGGATCGGAAGGCGCGGCGGGCGACCGGGGCCCGGTCGAGGGCCCGTCTCGGTCTGGCCGCCGTGTTCACCGGCGCGCTGGTCCTCACCGGCTGCACTATCGGCGACGGCACGGTGGAGGACACCCCCGTGGCCGAGGCGCCGGCGGATCCGGCCGCGGTGATCGACCTGTCGGTCGCGGACGGCGCCACCGACGCAAACCCCGCCGAGCCGATCGTCCTCACCGCCGAGGGTGGCAAGCTCGACTCCGTCGTGGTGCGCAACCCCGAGGGCGTGCAGGTGCAGGGCGAGTTCAACCCGGAGTTCACCGAGTGGCGCACGACCGAGGATCTCGGTTACGGCCGGCAGTACACGCTGGAGTCCACGGCCACTGACGAGGCCGGGCTCGTGACGCGTAAGAACATCACTTTCACCACGCTGACGCCGAACATCATGACGGCCGCCTACCTGACCACGGGTGAGGGGTCCGTGGTGGGGATCGGCCAGCCCGTCGCGGTGATGTTCGACGAGCCCATCGCGGACCGCCGCGCGGCGCAGGAGAACATCCACATCACCACCGAGCCGGCGGTCGAGGGCGCGTTCTACTGGGTCTCCGACCAGGAGGTCCGTTGGCGCCCCGCTGAGTACTGGGCGCCCGGAACCAAGATCGACGTCCACGTGGACATCTACGGCGAGGATCTCGGCGGCGGGATGTACGGGCAGCAGGACGCCCACAGCAACTTCGAGATCGGCGACGCCGTGATCTCCCGGGTGGACGACTCGACCAAGATGATCACCGTCGAGCGCAACGGCGAGGTCATCAAGACCATGCCCACCTCGATGGGCAAGGACGCCACCCCGACGCCCAACGGCACCTACGTGATCGGCGAGAAGCACGCCTCGATGATCATGGACTCGTCCACGTACGGCGTGGCGGTGGACTCGGCGGAGGGCTACCGCACGCCGGTGCAGTACGCCACGCGGATGTCGTACAGCGGGATCTTCGTCCACGCCGCGCCGTGGTCGGTGTGGGCGCAGGGCAGCCAGAACACCAGCCACGGCTGCCTCAACGTCACCACGGCGGACGCCAAGTGGTTCTACGACAACGCCAAGCGCGGTGACATCTTTGAGGTCACCGGGACCGTCGGCCCCACGCTGCCCGGCTGGGACGGCCTCGGTGACTGGAACGTCCCGTGGGAGACCTGGAAGGCCGGCAACGCCGACCGGGGCGCCTGAGCCCCGGGTGA
>NZ_BCSL01000032.1:0-43661 GCF_001570845.1 Dietzia papillomatosis NBRC 105045
ACCGCCGAGGCCTGCGCCGCGACCACGCCGCCACCCAAGACCGCGGACGAGACCGCGGGCAGCGCCGACGCCGCCCCGCACTCGGCCCCGGCCCCGGCCCCGCGTGAGCGCATGACCCCCGCCGCGGCCAGCCGCTGGTGGCAACGCAACAAACCCACCGACAGCGCCCTGGAAAAAGCCATCCTCCACGCCCTCCACGAGCACCTCGACGAACTCCTCCAACCACCACCACCCTTCTGAGGCAGTCGCCACGGCGGGTGAGCCGCCGGTTACCGCCCTCACCAGCGGCGGATGAGGGATGGTGAAGTCATGACAGAGATCCCGATCGAGCCCTCCGCCCATTCACTGGCCGATGTCATGCCGTCTGTCGCTGCGTCGCTGGGCTCCGGCCACCACAACCCGCTCGGGATCGCACCGGCTCACGACGCAGTCCTGGTCCTCGTCGACGGCCTCGGCGCCGAGCTGATCCGTCGGTACGCCACCGACGCCCCGACTCTCGCCGCCATGTCCTCCCGGATGATCTCCGCGGGCTTCCCGGCGACGACCGCGACCAGCCTGACGAGCCTCGCCGTAGGCGCTCCGTGTTCCAAGCATGGGATTGTGGGGTACAGCTTCCGAATCTCGGACGACGCCGACAACACCGCCGTCTCGTTCAATCCGTTGCGCTGGACCCTCGACTCGGCGGGCGGGCCGTCGGCGATGGATCGCTTCCCACCGCGGAGAATCCAGCAACGGTCGAGCCTGCTCGAACATCTCGCCTCAGACGGCATCGACGTCACCTACGTGATGCGTGAGGAGTTCCGCGAATCAGGACTGACCCGGGCGGCCTTCCGGGCGGACGGGGACTTTCGCTCTGCTGTCTCCCTCGACGAGGTGAAGCAGGGAGTGATCGACGCTGTGGGCCGCCCCTCGCGATCCAGGCGCTTCGTCTACGCGTACTACGGCGACCTCGACCTCATCGGACACATCCACGGCCCCGGCTCTCCGGAGTGGCTGGAGTCGCTCCGCGCTGTCGACGCCTTCATCGCCGACCTCGCCACCGATCTCCCCCGCGACTGCAGACTCATCGTCACCGCGGACCACGGAATGGTCAACGCCGAGACCGTCGTCGATATCGACCACACGCCCGCACTCCTCGCCGATGTCGAGATCGTCGCCGGCGAAGCTCGCGTCCGTCACGCGTACGCCCGCCCGGGCGCAGCGGACGACGTCCTCCACGCGTGGCGAGCCGAACTGGCCGGTCACGCCCGCGTGATCAGCCGCGAGCAGGCCTTTGACGAGCGTCTCTTCGGCCCCGATCGCACCTACGCCGACCGGCTCGGTGATGTCATCGCCATCGCGAGCGGCGGCGTCATCCTCTCGCGGTCGGAGCACGAGCCGATGGAGTCGTCCCTCCTGGGCCACCACGGCGCCAACACCGCGGCGGAGCAACACATCCCGCTCATCCTCCGGTGATCCCGGCGTCGGCGCACCACGCCGGCGTCAGCAGGTGACGAGAACAGACGGATCGCTGGTGATGTCCAGCCACCGACCGTAGGCCGGGGGCCCCGCCGCGCGGACATCCGCGCACAGTTCCTGCCGGGTGTAACCCGACGCCCGATAGACCGCGTAGATGACGTTGCCGTTCTCGTCGCGCGGCCGCAGTGACGGGCACGCCATGTCCGTGCGTAGGTAGGACGCTCCCGGATACCTGGCCAAGGCCGAGGCGATCTCCTGGGCGTACGCGCCCGGGGTGACCGCCGAATAGAGGACGACGATCCCCCGGCCGTCACACGCCGGTCGAGACATGGGCGTGTCGAGTCCCAGATCACCGACGGTCACGGCGGGTTCCGGCGCGGCCGACGCCCCCGGTGCCACCGGCGCCGCCTGTGGAGTCGGCGCGAGCGGCGAGCTGGGGGCCTCCGTCGACGGGACGACCGGACTCTCCGTCGCCACGGAAGCAGCGATGGGAGTCGCGCCGGGTGCAGCGGCGGGCTGATCGTCCCGCGCCGCGACCAGGTAGCCGACCCCCGCTGCGAGCACGAGGAGCAGTACCACGACGATCCCGCCCAGGATCCATACCGCGGTGTTCCGACGCGGCTCCCGGGTGTCGTTGAACGGCGCGTATCGCCAGTCATCGGTGTCCCAGCCGTTCCCGGGCGATCTCGTCATGTCCACCACCGTCGCCAGGGCCGTGTAACCGGCCACTCCCGCCTGAATGACGATCACTTTATCCACGGTGAAGCGGCGACACTTCGTTTTCGCGTCCGCGCAGGCGTGGAACCGAACCGGCGATCCCGCGCGTCGAACAGGGTGCACGGAAACAGGGTGCACGGATAGGTCGCACAGAACCGCAGCAACAGCGACACCGACAGCAACAGAGACGTCACCACGACCAGCGAGGCGGAGATGAGAACGCAGGTATGAGTACGACGACGACGAGCGCCACCACAGCACCAGGCCGCTTCCACCGGGATACGCGGGCCCGTCAGGGGGAATCGGCGCGGCCGGTGGTCGAACCCACGGTGGGGCGACGATGACCGGGCCTCTCGATGTCACGCCGGCGGAACTGACGAATCTCGCCCGGCGCGTGGACGGATTCGGCGACCAGATCGGCGGGATCACCCCGGAGGGCGACCTCTCCACGCTGGCGAATGTTCTGAGGGGCAGCAGGGTCGCGGCTATCGCGAGCACGCTCGGCGCGCGGCTGAGTCAGTCGGCCGACAGGCTGAGCTCCGACCTGTTGGAGGAGGCGGGCCGCCTCCGGACCGCTACCGGGGTCATCGTCACGGCGGACGGCCACAACGCCGCGATGTTCGGCGGGAGGTGAACCGGTGCCGATACGAGTCAGCGACGCACTAGCGTGGCAGGTGGACGACGCCGAATCGCGCCTCAGCGCGGTCCGCGCGGGAATCACCGTGACGAATGACGTCGCGGCCCGCCTGCGCGACGATGCGGAGCGGGTGCTGGACGGGATGGAGGGTCAGTCCGTCGACGCGGCGCGCTCATCGGTTCAGGATCTGCGTCGGCGCACATTCGCACTCGGCGACGACCTGCGCAGCACCGCGAATCCCCTGTCGTCGTTCGCTCGATCCGTCGCCATCCACCGGGATCGGCTGAGGGCGGGCGTCGAGGCGGTACTCCGACAGGGGGCGACCCTCGCGGAGGACGGAAGCGTGGTGTGTCCTCCCGACATGGAGGCGACCCGATCGCGAGAACTCCGAGAGCTCGAAGTGACCATCAAGGACGCGCTCCGTGCGATCGACTCTCTGGACGTCGAGACTGCGGACACGCTCACCCGCCTCTATGAGACCATCGCCGACCACAGCAACAACGTCGACGCCAAGACGATCACCGTGGGCGTGGTGAACTCGGTGATGACGGAACCACTGGCCGCCGCGATCGCGGCCGGCGACGACGGACTGCGCAGCACCCGAGTCGTCGCCAAGGGGCTCGGCCCGTTCGGGTCGGCGCTGAGCTTCGTGGCCGGGGTGTACGGCGCGCCGGAGGACGAGCCGTTGACGGAGACGCTCGCCGCCGAGGGCGCCGGTCTCGGAGCGGGGCTCGCGGCGAGCATCGTCGGTTCCGCCGTAGCGGGTGGCGTGGCCGGAAGCATCGTTCCCGGCGCGGGGACGGTGGCCGGCGTACTCGGGGGCATCGTCCTCGGCACGTTTGCGAGCGCCAGGGCGTCCGCGCACGTCCGCGACCGATTCGACGACCAGCGGCAAGGCGGGTGAGGGTGATGTCCCAACCGGCACCGGACTCTGCCGCCCGGACCATCGAGTGGACCTACCGCGTCGCCCAGAACCCTCGGTGGCTGCTGGCGTTCGCGGCCCTGTGTTGGTACGCCGGGCAGGTCGTATGGGCTGCCACGTCGATCGACGTCTGGTGGTTTCTGGGTGTCATCGACCCGGTGCGCGCCGCGTACTCCGAGCGGCCCGACCTCGTGGAGCTCGCGTATCTTGGGTCCAGTGCGATGGTCGCCGTGCTCGTTCCGACCGTCACAGGTTTCGTCCACCTCAGGACTCCACCCCGGATCGATGAACCCCGAACACCGATTCCCGCATACGGGCACTGGCGCCTCCACATTCCCTTCGTGGTCGGGATCGCGCTGGGCTCATGGATGCTGATCCGCTGGTTCTCCGATCCCGACTACGACAACCTCTGGTCTCAGGTCTCGGCCTACGTGGCCCTGGCGATCGGGTGGGCGGGCATCGCCTTGGTCGGCTGGTCCCTCGTCGCCGGAGGTCACCGTTGCGCGCTCGTCTTCACACCCGGGGCGCTGCACTACACGCGCGGGTACTTCCAGGCCGCCATCCCGTGGGACTCCGTCACCGCACTCCGATCCGTGTGCGACGCCAACATCAAGAACGGGGGCCCCGGCGAGATTCACCGGCCCTCCCACCGCAATCTCCGCGCGGGGGTCCAGATGTTCGTTCGCGAAGGAGTGGAGACCAGAAGGAAGACCATGCTCTTCCGCATCGACGATCAGGACGTGATCGGCGTGGACTGCTCCGGTTACAAGATCGAGCCGAACACGCTTATCAACGCCATCTACCTCCTCGTGGAGAACCCCGGGCTCCGGCCACTGCTGGACACTCCCGAGTGCGCCGAGTTCTTCGTGGGTCCGGACTGGAACACGCGTCGGACGATGCGCGTCGGCGATCGTTGGGATCGGTCCACGGGCGAAATCGTCCGCGCCGACGACAAGGACACGCCATGACGACGCTCGCAGAGTTCCTCGAGGCCGGTGACCGCGTCCTCGAGCCGCTGGATGACGCCTCACTCGCCGGGCTCGACCCGGGTGCCGGCTGGCGACTGGTCGAACAGGCCGTGCCGGTGGGCAACGTCGCGATCTGGGCACATCCCGGGTTGTACCGCCAAGGATTCCAACCGACCGTTGTCCTCTCGCTCGCGCGGATCAGTCCCGCGATCGACCTCGGAACGCTGCTGGACCGGCTCGACGACACGGCTGCGACGCTCGAACGCTGGCGGGTGCGGGCCACCGACAGGGTGGTGGACGACCGGGGTCGACTGGTCTCGGACACCCTCGGCGAGTTCCGCGTGGGCCCTCACGAGCTCACCGCGTCGACCATCGCCACCGTGTGGCACGACGGCGGCGCGACGGTGCTGCGCCAGGTGGTGGTCACGACCTTCACCGACCAGGTGACGACGCACTCCGGCGTCCTGCGCGTTCTGGACTGAGGCCGCGACCAGCTGCGCCTCGCGTGCGCGCCGCGGGGCGCGTCCACCGGATGCGGGCCGTCGGCGTCGTTACTACGGTCGGGAATATGCGCGAAGGCGCATAGCACGACCCGAGGGAGGAGCCCGAACATGAAGGCAGTCACCTGGCACGGCAAGCGCGACGTCCGCGTCGAGGACGTCCCCGATCCCAGGATTCAGGAACCCACCGACGCGATCGTCAAGATCACCAGCACCAACATCTGCGGTTCCGACCTGCATCTGTACGAGGTCCTCGGGCCGTTCATGCACGAGGGCGACATCCTCGGCCACGAACCCATGGGGATCGTCGAGGAGGTCGGCGCCGAGGTGACCGGCCTCAAGCCCGGCGACCGCGTGGTCATGCCGTTCCAGATCTCGTGCGGGCACTGCTACATGTGCGACAAGGGACTGAACACCCAGTGCGAGACCACCCAGGTCCGTGATCAGGGCATGGGTGCGATGCTGTTCGGGTACTCCGAGTTGTACGGCAGCGTTTCCGGCGGCCAGGCCGAGTACCTGCGGGTCCCGCAGGCGCAGAACACGACCATCAAGGTGCCGCACGAGCACGCCGACGACCGCTACCTCTACCTCTCGGACGTCCTGCCCACCGCGTGGCAGGCGGTGGACTACGCCGAGATTCCCGACGGCGGGACGGTCGTCGTGTTGGGACTCGGTCCCATCGGAGACATGGCGGCCCGGATCGCCGCCCACCACGGACACCGCGTCATCGGCGTCGATCCCGTCGCGGAGCGACGCGCACGCCAGGCACACCGCGGCGTCGAGGTGATCGACCCGACCGACGTTCCCGGAGAGCTGGGCGACGTCATCCGCGACATGACCGACGGCCGCGGCCCGGACTCGGTGGTGGACGCCGTGGGCATGGAGGCGCACGGTTCCCCGGCCGCCAGTGCCGCACACGCGGCCGTGGGGATGCTGCCCAAGTTCCTCGGCAAGAAGGTGATGGAGAACGCCGGCGTCGACCGGCTCGACGCGTTCTACTCGGCGATCGACATCGTGCGCCGCGGCGGGACCATCTCGCTCTCCGGCGTGTACGGCGGCAGCGCCGATCCCCTGCCCATGCTGACGCTGTTCGACAAGCAGATCACGCTGAAGATGGGCCAGGCCAACGTCAAGCGGTGGGTGCCCGACATCATGCCGCTGCTCACCGACGAGGATCCCCTGGGCGTCGACGACTTCGCCACCCACCGGCTGCCGCTGGCCGACGCCCCGCGCGCGTACGAGATGTTCCAGAAGAAGCAGGACGGCGCGGTGAAGGTGGTCCTCCAGCCGTGACAGAACTCGCGCGGCTCCAGCTGATCCGCCACGGACAGAGCATCGGCAACGTCGCCGACGACCGAGCCCGCGCCGCCGGCGCCCACCGCCTCGACCTGGACTACCGCGACGCCGACACCCCGCTGTCGGAGGCCGGGGTCGGCCAGGCCCGCGCGGTGGGCGCCTGGCTCGGCGAGCTGCCGGAGGAGCTCCGGCCCACCGTGTGGTTGACCTCGCCGTACCGCCGGGCGGCCGACACCGCGTCCCTCACACTCGAGGCGGCGGGCGGGGCGGCGGGCGCGCCGACTCTGCTCACCGACGAGCGCCTGCGGGAGCGCGATCTGGGGATCCTGGACGGTTACACCGGTGGGGGGATCCGAGAGCGTTATCCGGAGGAGGCCGAGCGGCGGGACCGGATCGGCAAGTTCTACTACCGGCCGCCCGGTGGCGAGAGCTGGACCGACGTGCTGCTGCGTGTGCGCTACCTGCTCACCGACCTGCGCCAGCAATACGCCGGCGAGCGGGTATGCGTGTTCAGCCACCAGGCGGTCATCATGTGCTTCCGCGTGGCCCTCGAGCGGATGGCCGAGCACGACGTGCTGACGATCGACCGCGAGGACCCGCTGCCCAACTGCTCGGTGACGACCTACCGGCGCGCCGACGACCAACTCACACTCGAGCACTACGCTGACACGACAGCTGTAGAGCGCGCGGATGCGCCGACGACGCATGAGACGCCGACGACGCAGGAGGAGGCGGCGACATGACGGGCGGCGACATGACGGGCGGCGGATCCGGTGGTGCGAGCGGGGCCGAGACGGTCCTCACGCCTCACCTCCTGCGGGACTGGCCACTGCCCGCGCCCGGCGGGGGCAAGGAGGGCCGAGGACGCGTGATCGTCGTGGGCGGCAGCCGGGCCACCCCGGGGGCGGTGAAACTGGCCGGCGAGGGCGCGCTTCGCAGCGGCGCGGGCAAGTTGCAGATCGTCACGGCCGAGTCGGTCGCGCCCGGACTGGCGATCCACATCCCCGAATCCAAGGCCGTCGGGCTGCCCGAACGCGAGGACGGGGAGCTCGCAGCGGTGGGCGCCGAGACGATCATCGGGCTCGCGAAGTCCTGCGACGCCGTGGTCCTCGGCCCCGGCATCGGGGACAAGACCGCCGCGACAGACCTACTCGCAGAGGTGCTCCCCCGGCTGGAGACCACCCTGGTGCTGGACGCGCTCGGCATGGCGTACGTCACCGAGCACCCCGACGGCCTCGAGCACCTCGGCGGCCGCGTGGTCCTCAGTCCGAACCCCAAGGAGCTCTCTCGAACCCTGGGTGTCGACCAGGACGACGTGGAGGCCGACACGCCCGCGCACGTCACCGAACTCGCGCGCCGCGCCCGCGCGGTCGTCGTGTCCGGCACCTCGACCTCGTGGATCGCCACCCCGGACGGCCGTCTCTGGCGGGACGAGTCAGGATCGTTCGGACTCGGCGTCTCCGGCTCCGGTGACGTCAAGGCCGGCATCATCGCCGGGCTGTTGGCCCGAGGGGCGGATCCGGCACAGGCCGCCGCGTGGGCCACCTACAGTCATGGCCGGGCCGGAGAGCGCCTGTCCGCCCGGACCGGCCCCACCGGCTTCCTCGCCCGCGAGCTGCTCCCCGAGGTGCCGGGGATCCTGGTGGAACTCTCGTCCTGAGCAGGACGTCGGGAGGGTGTCAGTCATGCAGGTCCGGCAGCGCGGGTTCCCGGTCGGCCGGTCGCGCCGGGTCGGGGGTCGGAACGCGCTCGTCGTCGTATACCTCCTCGCCCTCACCGGCGCCCTGACCGCCGCGTGCGGCGGACCGTTCCCCAGGGATACCGACGGCAGCCTCGACCGGATCACCGGGGGCGTGCTACGCGTGGGCGTGTCGGAGAACCCGCCGTGGACCGAGGTGTACGACGACGGGCGCGTCGCCGGGCGGGAGGTCGACCTGGTGCGTGGGTTCGCCACCGAGCACGGAGCCGACGTGGAATGGATCCCCGGTGCGGAGAGCGAACTCGTGATGGCGATGGTCCGCGGCGATCTCGACGTGGTCGTCGGCGGGCTGACGTCCGATACGCCGTGGGAGTCCGAGGCGGCGGTGACCCGACCCTACGCCGATGAGGTCACACCGGACGGCGACACCGAGCAGATGGTGATGGCCACGCCGCTCGGCGAGAACGCCCTGCTCGTGGCGTTGGAGACGTACCTCGCCGGCACCGGGGAGGCGTCGTGAGCGGGGAAGCGTCATGAGCGGGAAGACGGCGCTCGGCGGTCGGGACCTACCCGAGGAGCAGCAGGCCGCACTGCGACGCGCGATCCGGCTGGAGTGGGTGACCCTCGCCGTTCTCGCCGTGACGGTCGCGGCCGTGTACTCGGTGTCGGGCCAGTCGCAGGCGATGAAGGCGGCGTGGATCGAGGACTCGCTGTCCTTCCTGCCGCCGATCGCGTTCCTCGTGGCCGTACGCGTGTCCAGGATCCCGCCGAGCGCGCGGTTCCCGTACGGGCATCACCGGGCGGTCGACATCGGGCACCTCGTGGCCGGCGTGTCGCTTCTGGTCATGGGCGTGTTCCTCATCGTCGACTCGGGCACCGGGCTGATCACCGGCGAGCGACCCCCGCTGGGTGTGGTGGAGATCGGCGGGCACGTCATCTGGTCCGGGTGGCTGATGGTGGTGGTGATGGGGCTGTCGGTCATCGGGCCGTTCATCCTCGGCCGGATGAAGCTCGCACCGGCCGAGGCGCTGCACGACAAGGTGCTCTACGCCGACGCCGCCATGAACCGCGCCGACTGGAAGACCGGTCTGGCCACGATCGTCGGGGTGTTCGGGATCGGCCTGGGGCTGTGGTGGGCGGACGCGGTCGCGGCACTGGTGGTGAGCGTGTCGATCATCAGCGACGGGTGGTCCAATCTGCGCGGCGCGATCGAGGGGCTCGCCGACGCGCGCCCCACCCGCTTCGACGGCACCGACCCCCACCCGCTCGTCTACGAGATCGACGAACTGCTGGCCGAGGTGGACTGGTCCGTGGACCGCGGCGCGCGCGTGCGTGACGAGGGGCATGTCTTCCACGTGGAGGCCTTCCTCGTCCCCGCCGACGGCCGCGAGGTCACCGTCGAGGCCCTGTCGGACGTCCGTCGGCGGTTGGCGCGGCTGAGCTGGAAGATCGAGGACGTCGTGGTGACCGTCGTGCCGGAGGTGCTCGACGGTCACCGGCCGTGTTGACGCGCGCACCGGCCGCGTACCGGCTGCGGATCGCCGTGCGGGCTGGCACTCTCGGGGCATGCCCACTCTCGACGCCATCCGGACCGCCATCGACGCCGCCACCGAGCCCGAGCAGCCCGCGCTGGAGCGGGCTCGCATGATCATCGTGGACAAACTCGGCGAGCGCGACAGCCTGGGGCTCGACGAGCTCATCGAGTCAGTGTGCGAGGCGTACGACGCCCACTCGGGCGAGCCGCTGCGTCTGGTCGACGTCGACCCGTCCGCCCCTGAGACCGACACGCCCGCCCTGCGGAACCTGCGCTACGCCCGCGCCGCGCGCACGGCGATCATCGCGCTGCTCGACGAGGGGACGATCGTGGCGGTCGAACCGCTGCCCGGCGACGGTGAGATGGTTCGCGCCACCGGCGAGGGGGACCCCGCGGGAGACCAGGACGACGACGAGGTCACCGCCGCCAAGGAGACCACCGACGCGGCGGCCGCGAAGGCCGGGGCCGAGGAGGTCGTCGTCGCGACGGGCCCGCAGCCGGAGGGGCGGCGGTTCTCGCTCGCCGACCGCTGACCGCCCCGCCGGCGGAACCGAAACCTGCGGGGTGCTTTACAGGGTGACGGTCTCGTCCGGGTGGTCGGTGTCCTTGAGCGGCTTCTGCGCCCCGCCGGACAGGGTCGCCTCCCCGAGGCGGGCCTCCCTGTACCGCTCGGCCTGCGCCTGGGTGATGGGTTCGCGTGAACCGTCCTTGGCGTAGCAGACCGGCAGCCAGGCGCCCTCGTCGTCCAGGCGGGCGACGATCCGCTGGCGCAGGCGGAACGGCTGGATGGAGTCCGACCACGCGACCAGCAGGTCGAGGTTTCCGCCGCGGGCGTCGGGAGTCGAGTCGGTGCTGCAGAAATGCTGCACACTGCGCCACACCGCGAACTGGGCGCCGGACACCGACAGCGGGTCGACGGTCGCGGCCTTCGGCGCACGGGCGGACCGGGTGCGAGAGGCCTTGGCGGGCGCGGGGGGCGGCGGCGGGGAGGTGTTCTCCCCGGCCTCGACGCGGCGCCGGGCCTCCTCCATCCGCTGCAGTCGTCGCTCCGCCGCCGTGCTCTTCTCGCCTGAGTCCCAGAACCCCGTCATGGCAGACGACTTTACGCGGCCCGCCGCCCGGCGCCCGAGCCCGAACGCCCCCGTGGGGCGGACCTCACAGGTCCAGACCCAGATCGAGTACTGCGACGGAGTGGGTCAGGCCCCCGACCGCGAGATAGTCCACGCCGCAGCGCGCGTAGTCGGCGGCCACGTCGAGCGTGAGCCCGCCGCTGGACTCCAGCCGCGTGCAGGGCGAGACCTTGTCGCGGCGCTGCACCGCGATCTGCGTCTGCCACACCGGGAAGTTGTCCAGCAGCACCAGGTCGACGCCCGCGGCCAGCATCTGGTCGAGCTGCTCCAGGGAGTCCACCTCGACCTCGCACGGTAGATCCGGGAAGCGCTCGCGGACCGCCGTCAGCGCCGGGAGGACCCCACCGGCTGCGACGACGTGGTTGTCCTTGACCAGTACCGCGTCGCCCAGGCCCAGGCGGTGGTTGACCCCGCCGCCGCACCGCACCGCGTACTTCTGCAGCAGCCGCATTCCGGGCATCGTCTTACGCGTGTCGCGGACCGCGCAGTTCGTTCCGGCGAGTTCGTCGGCCCACGCGCGGGTGGCGGTGGCGACCCCGGACAGGTGGCACACCAGGTTGAGCACCGTGCGCTCGGCGGTGAGCAGCCCGAGGGTGGGCGCGCTGATCTCGGCCACGACGTCGCCGGCCGCCACGCGGTCGCCGTCGCGGGCGTGGAGGGTCACGGAGAACCCGGGGCCGCTCTCGCCGGACGAGCCGCCCGTGCCCCGGCCGAGCACCTCGGCCAGCACCATCTCGATCAGCGGCAGGCCCGCCACGACGCCGTCTGCGCGGGTCGCCAGCCGCGCGGTCGCCCGGGCATCGGCCGGCACCGTGGCCAGCGAGGTGGCGTCCGGGCCGTATCGCAGGTCCTCCTCGAGCGCGCGACGGATCGCGAGCACCGCGTCCGCACGGGTGTCGGGGTCGAAGAACTCGTCGTCGTCGACCCCGGCTGCACCGCTCGCCACCGTTCCGCGGTCCGACACGCCGCCCGACACGCCCGGGCGGCTCACTCCCCGGACCCCGGGTTGCCGATGGCGATCATCCGCTCGACCGACCCGCGCGCGGCCTCGGCGGTCACGGGGTCGACGTGGACCTCGTCGGCGCCCTCGACGAGGGCGCGTAGCAACGCGGCCGGGGTGATCATCTTCATGTACGGGCAGCTGGCCTGGTCGTTGACCGGCAGGAAGTCGATCTCCGGGGCGGCCTTGCGCAGCTGGTGGATCATGCCGACCTCCGTCGCCACGAGCACCTCGCGGGCGCCCGAGGCACGGGCGGCGTCGATCATGCCGCCGGTGGACAGGATCTTGACCTGATCGGCGGGCACCGCGCCCTCGGTGGCCAGGTGCAGCGCGCTGGTCGCGCAGCCGCACTCGGGGTGGACGAAGAGCTCCGCGCCCGGGTGGGCGCCGGCCTTGGCCGTGAGCTGGTCGCCGTTGATCGCGGCGTGGACGTGGCACTCGCCCGCCCACACGAGGACGTTGTCGCGACCGGTCTTGCGCCGCACGTGCGCGCCGAGGAACTGGTCTGGCAGGAAGAGCACCTCGCGGTCGGGGTCGATCGAGGCGACCACGTCCACGGCGTTGGAGCTGGTGCAGCAGATGTCGGTGAGCGCTTTGACCGCCGCGGTGGTGTTGACGTAGGAGACCACGACGGCGTCCGGGTGCTCGGACTTCCACTCGGCCAGCTGCTCGGCGGTGATGGAGTCGGCCAGCGAGCAGCCCGCGGCCTCGTCAGGGATGAGGACGGTCTTGTCGGGCGAGAGGATCTTGGCGGTCTCGGCCATGAAGTGCACGCCGCAGAACACGATCGTCGACTGCTCGACGGCCGCCGCGATCCGCGACAGGGCCAGCGAGTCACCGACGTGGTGGGCGATGTCCTGGATGGCGGGGATCTCGTAGTTGTGCGCGAGGATCACCGCGTCCCGCTCGGCGGCGAGGCGGCGGATCTCCGAGGCCCACTCGGCGTCCGGCTCGACGCCCGTGTACACGGAGCCGTCGTGACGGATCCTCGCGGCGAGCGGCGAGTCGAGCCGCCCGATCGTGGTGCCGGGCCGCGGCGCGACCGTCGTGCTGTGTCCTGTGGCAGTGCTCAACGCTGCCCCCTCCCGGGTGAAGTCTCACGGCGCCCTCCGGCAACCGCCCGGGGACGTTTTCGACTTATGATCGAATACATGAAGGAGTGTAACACCGGTCACGAGGTGCTCGTCGTGGTGAGCCAGGTGCGGCCGGTCTCCGAGGCCTCGACACCCGCCCTCCACGTGCTGCTCTGGCAACACTCCCTGGGGCCCGCCGCCGGCCGGTGGGCGCTCCCGGGCGGCGAGGTCCGTGACGACGAGGACCTGCGCGCCTCCGCCACCCGGCAGCTCGCCGAGAAGGTCGACGTGCGGTCACTGAGCCACCTCGAACCGGTCGCCGATTTCTCCGACCCGGCCCGCGTCCCCGGCCGGCGCGTGTTCGCCTCCGGCTTCCTCGGCGTGCTGCCCTGCGACGCCGCGCCGGCCCTGCCCGACGACACCGCGTGGTTCCGCGTGGACGAGCTGCCCGACACGGTCTACGACCACGCGGGCATCGTCGCACTGGCCCGCGACCGCCTGGCGGCCAAACTGTCCTACTCCAACCTCGGCTTCGCCCTCGCGCCCGAGGAGTTCACGCTGTCCTTCCTCGCGCAGCTCTACGCGGCCGCGCTCGGGCACCCGGTGGACCCGACCAACCTCCAGCGCGTCCTGACCCGCCGCCGCGAGCTCGAGGCGTGCGGGCGCAGCGCTCCCCCGGGCCCGTCGGGCGGGCGGCCGGCGGGGCTGTACCGGTTCGCCGAGAGGCGACTGCGCATCACCGACCAGTTCGCCACCCTGCGCCCGCCGACCGGCAGCGGGTGGTGAGTCCCGTCAGTCGGCGTGCAGGTCCGCCGACGGGTCGAGGTACGCCAGGGCGGCGACCGTGAACGCCGCGATCATCGTCCCCAGGGCCAGCCAGCCGACGCCGGGAGGGAACCAGTCCCACGCCGGGCCGGACAGGCCGTAGATCATCCGGTCGTAGAAGAGCTCCCCCGCCGCCGGGGCCTGACGCACCACCTGCCCGTACGGGGCGTCCTCCGGCGGCGCCGCGAGCACCCCGGCCACCGGGGACGCGGACATCGCGGCCGTCGTCGCCGCCAGCCCGGGCACGAGCGCGAGCGCGGGCACGCCTCCCGGCCGCCGCAGGCGGGGATGTCGGTGCCAGAGCACGAGCACCGCGCACACCGTGGCGGAGCCGGTGAGCACGACGAGCGTGAGCAACTGGCTGCCACCGTCCGCCCCCGAATCGGTCAGCCGCAGGCCGCGTCCGCCGCCGACGGACAGAAGCTCCGAGCGGGGGGCCGCGACGGCCCACAGCGTCAATGCCGCGAGAAACGGGGCGACGACGCCCAAGAGTGTGCCCGCCGCGCGTGGGGCGGTGCCGGGCGTGCGGTCGGACGAACGCACGACACCTGACGACGACGGGCCGGTCATGCGGCCCGACTGTACCAACGGCGGTGACGCCGACCCGCTGTGGTGTAATCGGACCCGGCTCCGCTCCCCCCGGCGTGGCGCCCGGATGCCGGGCCGGGGCCATCCGCGACCCCCGGACAAGACGTCAGGAAGTATCAGCCAGTGGCCTCCACCCCTGCTCCCGCGCCCGCCCCCCGGCGCCGCGGGACGAAGGCCTACCGGCACGACATCGACGGCCTGCGCGGCCTCGCGATCGCACTGGTCGTGGTGTTCCACATCTGGATGGGCCGCGTCTCCGGCGGCGTCGACGTGTTCCTCACCCTGTCCGGGTTCTTCTTCCTCGGCTCGCTCCTGCGCGGCGCCGGCGACCCGGACACGCCCCTCAACCCGCTGCCGCACCTCAAGCGCCTGGTCCGCAGGCTGTACCCGGCGCTGGTGGTGACGGTCGCCGCGACCGTCCTCGGCACCGTGCTCGTCAAGCCGCCCACCCAGTGGTCGGCGATCTTCGAGCAGACCGTGGCCTCGCTGCTGTACTACCAGAACTGGGAACTGGCGCTCACCGCCTCGGACTACGCGGCCGCCGACGCGACCATCTCGCCACTGCAGCACCTGTGGTCGATGTCCGTCCAGGGCCAGTTCTACCTGGTGGCCCTGGTGGTGGTCCTCGGCGTGAGCCTGCTGTGGCGTCGGCTCGTCCGCCGCGGCACCCCCAAGTGGGTCCTCGTCGGCATCGTGGCCGCGGGCACCGCCACATCGGCGTGGTGGGCCGTGCTCGGACAGTCCGCCAACCAGTCGTGGAACTACTACGACACCGGCGCCCGCATGTGGGAGCTGCTCGTCGGCGGCCTGGCGGCGATCGTCCTGGCCGGGATCGTCCTGCCCTGGCCCCTCCGCCTGCTCACCACCGCCACCGGCCTCTTCCTGGTGGTGAGCACCGGATTCCTCTTCGACGGCGCGGGCCACTTCCCCGGCCCGCTGGCCTGGTACCCCATCGGCGGCGCGCTGCTCATCATCCTCGGCGGCAACCTCCCGCCCGGCCTGCGCGCCACCCCGGCCCGGGACCCCATCACCTGGCTGCTGTCCGGCCGGCTGTTCCGGCGCCTCGGGGACATCTCCTACTCGCTCTACCTGTGGCACTGGCCGCTGCTCATCCTGTGGCTCTCCCACGACCGCGAGGCCGAGATCACGCTCGCCTCCGGCCTGGTGATCATCGCCGTGTCGATCGTGCTGGCGCTTCTCACGGAGAAATACATCGAGCGACCGGTGCGGATGGCCAGCCGGGCCCGGGGACGCACCACCCCGGCGGCCGCCGCCCGCGACCGGCTCCGGGGCGGCCCGGAACGCTCGCCCCGGGAGCAGAGACTGTTCGTCCGCGCGAGCGTCCTCGTCGTCGTCGCCGCCGTCGCCAGCGTGGCCACCGTCGGCTGGTGGGGCGCCACCTCCGGTTCCCGCTCGGCCGTCCCCTACGTCGACTCCCTCACCGACCCGGACCACCCCGGCGCGCGGGCGTTCCTCGAGGGAGTCCCCGCGCCCGACGACGTCGCGTACGTCCCCTCCCTGCTCCAGGTGGGCAACGACCTGCCCGCCAGCACCATGGACGGCTGCATCTCGACCTTCGAGTCCTCCGAGGTGGAGATGTGCGTCTACGGCGACGTCACCTCGCCCCGCACCATCGCGCTCACCGGCGGCTCCCACGCCGAGCACTGGATCAGCGGCCTCGACGAGGTCGGTCGGCACTACGGCTTCCGCGTGGTCACCGTCCTCAAGATGGGCTGCCCCCTCACCCTGGACGCCACGGTCTCCGACGGCGGCGAACAGCTCTACGAGAGCTGCGCCGAGTGGACCCCCGAGGCGCTGGCGGCGCTCGTCGGGCTGGACCCGGACTTCGTCTTCACCACCGCCACCCGACCCGTCGGCGTCGTGGGACCCGACGTCACCCCCCGCCAGTACGTCGACCTGTGGCGCGCGCTCGGCGAGCAGGGCATCGGGGTCATCGCCATCCGCGACACCCCGTGGCTCAACCGCGGCCGCGGCCCGATCCGCGCCTCCGACTGCCTCGGCGACGGCGGCACCCCGGCCGAGTGCGGCATGCCTCGCGAGCGCTCCATCTCCCCCGTCAACCCCGCCGCGCTCGCCGGCGCCGGCCTCGACTCCGTGCGACTGCTCGACCTCACCGACGGGCTGTGTGATCCCGAGGTCTGCCCCGCCGTGGTGGGCAACGTGATCGTCTACCACGACTCCCACCACCTGTCCGGCTCCTGGGTGCGCTCCGCGTCCGGCGAACTGGCCCGTCAGATGGGGCCCGCCACCGGCTGGTGGTGACCGGGACCTTCGCGTACGAGGGCCTCGCCGGGTACCGATAGGCACTACCCTTGGGCAGCGTGACCCAAGATGACGTGACGCAAGCCGCCCCGGAGCTCATCCGCGCCTGGCCGGGAACCCCTTACCCGCTGGGGGCCACCTACGACGGCACCGGCACGAACTTCTCCCTGTTCTCCGAGGTCGCGGAGCGCGTCGAGCTCTGCCTGATCGACGACGACGGCAGCGAACAGCGAGTCGAACTCGAGGAGGTCGACTACCACATCTGGCACTGCTACCTGTTCGGAGTGACCCCGGGTCAGCGGTACGGATTCCGCGTCCACGGGCCGTACGAGCCGGAGAACGGACTGCGGTGCGACCCGTCCAAGCTGCTGCTCGACCCGTACGGCAAGGCGTTCGACGGCAGCTTCGACGGCCACCCGAGCCTGCACAGCTACGACCTCGACAACCCGGACGAGCGCAACACCGACGACTCGCTCGGGCACACCATGACCACCGTCGTGATCAACCCCTACTTCGACTGGGGCAATGACCGGGCGCCCGGCCACGAGTACCACAACACGGTGATCTACGAGGCCCACGTCAAGGGCATGACGGCCACCCATCCCGACATCCCCGCCGAGATGCGCGGGACCTATGCGGGCATGAGCCACCCCGCGATCATCGACTACCTCACCGAACTGGGCGTCACCGCGATCGAGCTCATGCCCGTGCACCAGTTCATGCACGACCAGCCGCTCATCGACAAGGGCCTGCGCAACTACTGGGGCTACAACAGCTTCGGGTTCCTCGCCCCCCACAACGAGTACGCCTTCTCCCGCCAGCCCGGCGACGCCGTGAGCGAGTTCAAGGCCATGGTCAAGGCCTTCCACGAGGCGAACATCGAGGTGATCCTCGACGTGGTCTACAACCACACCGCCGAGGGCAACCACCTGGGGCCCACCATCGGCTTCCGCGGTATCGACAACCAGGCCTACTACCGGCTCGTCGAGGGCGACAAGCAGTTCTACATGGACTACACGGGGACCGGCAACACCCTCAACGTCCGGCACCCGCACTCGCTGCAGCTCATCATGGACTCGCTGCGCTACTGGATCCTCGACATGCACGTCGACGGCTTCCGCTTCGACCTCGCCTCGTCGCTCGCCCGCGGCCTGCACGAGGTCGACCGGCTGTCCTCGTTCTTCGATCTCGTCCAGCAGGACCCGGTGGTCAGCCAGGTCAAGCTCATCGCCGAGCCGTGGGACGTCGGTGAGGGCGGCTACCAGGTGGGCAACTTCCCGCCCCTGTGGACGGAGTGGAACGGCCAGTTCCGCGACACGGTGCGCGACTTCTGGCGCGGCGAGCCCGCCACCCTGGGCGAGTTCGCCTCCCGCCTCACCGGCTCCTCCGACCTGTACGAGGCCACCGGCAGGCGCCCCACTGCGTCGATCAACTTCGTCACCGCGCACGACGGTTTCACCCTCAACGACCTCGTGACCTACAACGAGAAACACAACGAGGCCAACGGGGAGGACAACAACGACGGCGAGAGCCACAACCGCTCCTGGAACTGCGGCGTCGAGGGGCCCACCGACGACCCCGAGATCCTCGCCCTGCGCCGCCGTCAGAAGCGCAACCTGCTCACGACCCTCATCCTCTCGCAGGGCACGCCGATGATCGCCCACGGTGACGAGATCGCGCGCACCCAGCACGGCAACAACAACGTCTACTGCCAGGACAACGAGACGTCGTGGATGAACTGGGACCTCGACGAGGAGCAGGAGGACCTGCTCGCCTTCACCCGCGAGCTCGTCCAACTGCGGAAGAACCACCCCGTGTTCCGGCGTCGACGCTTCTTCGGCACCCCGGTGCGCGGCGAGGAGGACCCGCAGGACATCGCGTGGTTCGCCCCCGACGGCTCGGAGATGACGAGCAAGGACTGGGACTCCGGCTTCGGCAAGTCCCTGGCCGTCTACCTCAACGGCGAGGGCATCCGCGAGCCGGACGAGCGTGGGCAGCGGATCATCGACGACTCGTTCCTCATGCTGTTCAACGCCCACCACGAGCCCATCGACTTCTCGTTGCTCGGCCCCGAGTACGCCGAGGCGTGGGAGATCGTCCTCGACACCACCCGGCCCGCCGGCGACCACAACGGGGACCTGCCCTCCGACGGCACCCTGGTCGTGGCCGGCCGCGGCACGGCCGTCCTACGGAAGCTGCGCTGATGGGCGACGCCGCGAACGGCGCGGGGTCGGGCCTGCGGGCCCGGGTCGACGCTCTCTCCAGCACCTACCGCCTCCAGCTGCGCACCCCCGCCTCCGACCCCGACGGCCGCGGCTTCACCCTGGCCGACGCCGAGCAGCTCGTGCCCTACCTCGCCGACCTCGGGGTGGGCGCGGTGTACCTCTCGCCCGTCCTGACCGCCACGCCCGGCTCGACCCATGGTTACGACGTCGTCGACCCCACCGAGGTCTCGCCCGAGCTCGGTGGGATCGACGCCCTGCGGTCCCTGCGCGCGGCGTGCCGCGCCCACGGGCTGGGGCTGATCGCCGACATCGTGCCCAACCACCTCGGCGTGGACGAGCCGGCCGCCAACCCCTGGTGGTGGGACGCGCTGCGGCGGGGCCCCGACTCGGAGTATCACCGCTTCTTCGACTTCGACACCGAGAAGGCCAACGGGGCCGACGGCAGGATCGCGATACCCGTCCTGGGCTCTCCGGAGGACGTGGCCGACCTCGTCGTCGTCGCCCCCGAGGACTCCCCGAGCGGCGAGGCCGAGCTCCACTTTTACGACCACCGCTTCCCCGTGGCGCCCGGCACCGGGGACGGCACCGCGCAGGAGGTGCACGACCGCCAGCACTACCGGCTCACCCACTGGCGGGAGCCGCTGCTCGGCTACCGTCGCTTCTTCACCGTCACCGGCCTGGCCGGACTCCGCCAGAAGGACCCCGAGGTCTTCGACGCCACCCACGCCGAGGTGCGCCGCTGGTGCGAGGAGGACCTCGTCGACGGCATCCGCGTCGACCACCCGGACGGGTTGTCCGACCCGGTGGGCTACGCGCACCGACTGCGGGACCTCGTCGGACCGGACCGGCTCGTGCTGGTGGAGAAGATCCTCGCGCCCGACGAGGTCCTCGAGCCCGCCATGGGGGTCGACGGCACCACCGGTTACGACGCCCTGCGGCTCATCGATCAGCTGCTCGTCGACGCCTCCGGCGAGGCCCGGTTGTCCGAGCTCGCCGCGCGGTACAGCGGTGACCCGGGCGACGAGGACCGGATCCACGCGCAGTCCGCCGAGCTCAAGAGACAGATCGCCGCCGAGGATCTCGCCCCCGAGTTGGCGCGGCTCGCCCGCGTCGTGCGCCACGAGGCCGCCGCCGGGCACGGGGGGTCGACGAGCGACGACGTCGAGGAGCGCGATCTCCGCGAGGCCCTGATCTCGGTGATCGCGCGTACGCCGTTCTACCGGGCCGACTATCCCGTCCTGCGGGGCACCCTCCCGGCCATCGTCGACGGCCTGCGCCGCGACCGGCCCGAGCTCGCGCCCGCACTGCGCCTCGTGGCCGGTGCACTCGCGCGCGGCGGCGAGGCGTCCACGCGGCTCGCGCAGGTCACCGGCGCCGCCACCGCGAAGGCCGAGGAGGATCGGCTCTTCTACCGCCTCGGGCGGCTCGTCTCGCTCAACGAGGTCGGCGGCTCACCCGGGCGAATGGGCATGGCCGTCGAGGCGTTCCACCTGGCGATGGCCGAACGCGCCCGCGCCACACCGCTGGCCATGACCGCGCTGAGCACCCACGACACCAAGCGCGGCGAGGACGTCCGCGCCCGGATCTCGGTGCTGTCCCAGGTCCCGGACGCGTGGGCCGACCTGGTCTCGCGCGTGTTCGAGGCCCATCCCCCGCCGGCCGAGGACGCCGGGTACTTCCTGCTGCAGATCGTCGTGGGCGTGTGGCCGGAACCGGGCGGGCCGACCGACGAGCTGCGTTCGCGTCTGCACGACTATGCCGACAAGGCCCTGCGGGAGGCCGCGGTCCACACAAGATGGACCGATCAGAACGCGGAGTTCGAGTCCGCCGCGCACGAGTGGATCGACACCCTACTCGGCTCCGGTTCCGCGCTCATCGGCCCGTTCGTCGAGCGCATCGCCCCGGCCGGACGCGACAACGCACTCGTCGCCAAGGCCGTGCAGCTGCTCTCCCCCGGCGTGCCGGACGTCTACCAGGGCACCGAGGTGTGGGAGGACTCACTCGTCGACCCGGACAACCGGCGGTTCGTGGATTACGGTCCGCTCCGCTCGGGCGCCGTCGCCCGTGCCGGCCATCCGAAGTTCGCACTGGTCCGCGAAGTGCTCAGGATACGCCGGTCGCACCCGGCGGACCTCGTCGGCGGGGCACACGTGCCGCTACCCGTGCACGGTCCCGCGGCCGCGGACGTCGTCGCGTTCACGCGGTCGGTCGACGGCCGCGCGGCGGTCGGGCTGATCGCCCGGCGGCGGACGGCGGTCCTCAGCGCCGGCGATCTTGGAGGCACCACCGCCCTGCTGCCGGAGGGGACGTGGGCGGTGCGGCCCGGCGGGGCTCCGATCTCCGGCCGCGTCGACCTGGGCGAGTTGCTCAGCGCCTTCCCCGTCGTGGTGATCGTTCGCGAGGACTGAGGCGGGTCGACTGGCGTGTCGGGTCCGTCCGGTCGGGCTGGGTGGGGTCGAGCTGGGCCGGGTGGGCTGGGTCAGCCGCGGCCCAGCAGCCTGTCGGTCTCCCGCCGCTCGCGCTTGGTGGGCCGGCCCGCGCCGCGGTCCCGTCGCGGTTGGGAGGCCAGGACCTCCTTGGGCGGCGGCGGGGGCGAGTGGTCGATATAGCAGGTCGCCGCCACCGGAGCCCCGACCCGCTTGCTCACCGTCTCGACCACCTCGAGAATGCGAATCCGGCCGAGCGTGCCCGTCACCTGGACCCGGTCGCCGGGCACGACGTTCTTCGACGGTTGCACCGCCTCGCCGTTGACCTTGACGTGGCCACCCCGACAGGCGGCCGCCGCCTTGGTCCGCGACGGGAACAACCGCACCGACCACGTCCACGCGTCCACCCGCACACCCATGGCCCGAGGATAACCGCGCCCGAAGCCTCCACGCGGCCCGCGCAGTCTCATGACGGCGTTACGCCCTTCGATCGGTGATCCGCCCCTCGGATGACGATCTGCACTCGGAGTTCCTAGGGCAAATCGATCTGCGGAGGGCGGATCGAGGTTCGAGGGGCGGATTGTGACGGTCAGCCGCCGTAGTCAGGCGGCGGCCGGGTACATCACGCTCCGAAGGCGCTGCACCAGGAGCCGAGGCTTGTCGAGATCCGCCCAGCGCCAGTGGAGCACCCGGTAGCCCAGAGCCATGAGCGCGGCATCTCGATCTTTCTCCACACCCAGTCGGCGCCGGGCCTCTGTCGCATCCGCGCCATCGAGGTACTTGCCGAAACCGTCGCATTCGCCGATCAGACCGAGCTCCGGCCAGAGAAAGTCCACGCGAGCGACGAAGTTGCCGTGGGTATCGAAGATGTCGACCTGTGTCTGAGGCTCAGGAAGACCGTAGTCCGCGAAGATCAGGCGACTGCGGGTCTCCGCGACGCTCTCGCTGCGGGCATCGACTCGCGCCAGCGCGGCCCGCGCGCGTTTGACACCGGATTTACCGGCCGCGCGGCTCAGCGCGTCGTCCACCGACGCCGCAGTGACCGCCTCCGCCTTGAAGGCCGCATCTGCGACTGCCACGCTCGCCGGTGGTGCGCACGCCCTGGCCACGTCCACGATGGTGCGTTTTGGGCGGGTCACGCGGAGCCCGTCGACCACGTGGACGTCGTCTTCCGCCAACGGGGTCACGTCATGCCTGGTCAGCCTGGTGGTACGGGATCTCTGGGCGTACCCGGCGCGGGACAACGACACGGTTCCGAGTGGCAGATCCCAGCCCGGCAATCCGAGGACGAGTGCTGCCGACCAGTGGGTGAACACCGGGCATCCGAGGGCGCGGTCCGCCGCCAGCACCATGAGCAGGTGCCGCTCCTCTCGCCCGAGCTCTCGCGTGGACCGGTCGACGTAGAAGCCGGGCCGCAGGCGGATGAGATCGCCCGAGGTGACCGCTCTACCGAGCGACTGGGTGCTGAAGCCGGCCGCCATCAACTGCTCAGTCGTGTGGAGAAGTGCTCGCAGGTCATCGAAAGTAGCCATGGTCAGATCCTCGGTGCTCATCTGGCCGGTTCCGGCTCATCCCGGTGCTCGACTCGTTCTCCTGTGGATCACGCCGGCGACTGTGACTGCGTGCTCGCAGCCAACTGACCTGCCTCATCGCCGCTGTCGGGGCGGCGAGTGGACGAGTTCCCGCCGGGCGATCCGGATCCTCACGACTTGCTTCCGACGGCCGAAAGTCCCGTCAGAGTGGACATCCAGCCGTAGCCGGCGTGAGCCTCCGATGCGGCCGTGGCGTTCTGCCCCTCGGATCGCGAGTTGCTCCAGGAGTTCCTAGGGCAGGTGACGATCCGAGGGGCAGATCGTCGGGGGGCCCGAGCCGGGGCGCCATGGGAGACTGGGATCACACCACCCCGCAGCTCGCTGGAGGACCCATGACCGACGCCGCCTCGATCGCTCCGGCGACACTCGACGCCGCCGCCACGCTCGAGCGGATCCTCGACGAGCGCTACAGTTGCCGCGGCTTCACCTCGGAGCCGGTGCCTGAGGAGACGATCGAGCAGATCCTGCGGATGGCCCAGCGCACGGCATCGTGGTGCAACTCGCAGGCCTGGCAGGTCGACCTCGTGACCGGGGACGCGACGGCCGCGTTCAGCACGCACCTCACCGAGCACGTGTTGGCCAACGACATGCGCTCGGATTTCCCGGCGCCGGAGCGGTACGACGGCGTCTATGGGGACCGCCGGCGGGCCAGTGGCTACGGCCTCTATACCGCGCTGGGCATCGAGCGGTCGGACCAGGAGGCGCGACTGCGCCAGATGCTGGAGAACTACCGCTTCTTCGGCGCCCCCCACGTCGCGATCATCACCTCGGACGCGGGCCTGGGCACCTATGGGGCAGTCGACTGCGGCGGGTACGTCTCGACGTTCCTGGCCGCGGCCACCTCACTCGGCGTGGCGACGTGCGCGCAGGCCGCGATCGCCCTGTATTCCGACGCTGTCCGCGAGCACCTGTCGATCCCGGCCGACCGGCTCATCGTGTGCGGGATCGCCTTCGGCTACGCGGACGAGAACCACCCGGCCAACACGTTCCGCGCCGAGCGCGCGGACCTGGGCGACGTCGTGCGCCGCCACGGTTAACCTGCATCCAGCCGTTCGGGCCGGCGAGCGGCTGGCGACGGCTCAGTACAGCTCGCGCTTCTGGTCCGGCTTGCCGGAGATCGCCTTGCGGACCTTGTTGCCGTGGTAGATCGTCAGAATCCCGGCGATGATCGCCACCAGCGTAAAGAACGAGCTCGCGAACAACGCGATCGGCAGCGACACCACAGTCACACCCAGCGCGATCGCCGTGTTCCGCGCATCCTTACGGACCTGCTGCTTCTGGGCCTCGATCGAGTTCGGCTGGTAGGGCTGCATGCTCATACGTTCAGGATTCCATATCCGGGCGTGTCGCCGCGGTCTCGGTGGTCGCGACCCCCGCCTCTGACCACTCGGCGCCCCCGGACGTGCGGGCGGCGAGGATCGGCCCGATCACCCCGAACTCCCCCGCCACCGTCAGCCCGACTCGACGGCCGTAGTCCACGTCGAGCACGCGGACGCCGGCCGAGCGCAGCGCCGCCTCGAGTCCACCGGCGACGGAGTGGTCGACCACGGCCTTCCACGCGGGGGTCCGGGTCACCTCCACGACGCGCCCGTCGGTCCACGCCTGCTCGACGGCATCGCTCACCGCGGCGGAGTAGGCGCGGGCGAGGCCGCCGGTGCCGAGCTTGGTGCCGCCGAACCACCGGACGACCACCGCGCACACGCCGGTCAGCCCGCTTCCCCGCAGGACGTCCAGCATGGGGGTCCCGGCGGTGCCGGAGGGTTCGCCGTCGTCGTTGGTCCGCTCGATCGGGCCGGCCCCGGGGTCGCCCACGATGAAGGCACTGCAGTGGTGGCGAGCCGCCGGATGCGCGGAGCGGAGGTCGGCGATCAGGGCGCGGGCGTCCTCCTCGTCGTCGCACCGTCTCAACACCGCCACGAACCTGGAGCGCTTCTCCTCGTACTCCCCCGTCACGTCCGGACCGGCGGAGAGCCTGAGCACGGGCGGCAATGCGGTCATGCCCCCAGTATCGCGCCCGGTGGCGGTGACGCGGCGCGGCGGTCCGACCCGACCCCTCACCACGGGCACCGGTTTTCCCTACGCTGGGTGATGTGACCTCTCCGAGCGCATCGACCTCGTCCACAACCACCGGCGCCGACATGTTCTCCGTGTGGGCGCCGGAGGCACGCGCGGTGGGGCTGGTGCTGGACCACCCCGACGCCGATCCCGTCCCCATGCGGCGTGCCGCGGACGGCTGGTGGACGTGCGGCGTTGCCCGGGAACAGGGCAGGGACTACGGGTTCGTGGTGACCGGCGACGACGACGAGGTCGGTCCGCCGCGTCCCGACCCGCGGTCGACGCGTCAGCCGGACGGGGTGCACGGGCTGTCGCGGGTCCACCGCCTCGACCCGTCCCGCTGGACGGACGCGGCGTGGACCGGCCGGCAGCTGGCCGGGTCGGTGATCTACGAGATGCACGTGGGCACCTTCTCGACCGGCGGGACGCTGATCAGTGCGATCGAGCACCTCGACGAGCTGGTCGAGCTGGGCGTGGACATGGTCGAGGTGATGCCCCTGGGCGCGTTCAACGGCGAGTACGGCTGGGGTTACGACGGCGTGGCGTGGTTCGCCGTGCACGAGCCGTACGGCGGGCCGGACGCGTTTCAGCAGTTCGTGGACGCCTGCCACGCGCGCGGCCTGGCGGTGTGCCTGGACGTGGTCTACAACCATCTGGGCCCGTCGGGGAACTACCTCCCGGAGTTCGGGCCGTATCTCTCGGCCGCGGACGGGCCGTGGGGGTCGGGACTGAACCTCGACGGCGAGCACTCGGGCGAGGTGCGGCGCTACATCATCGACAACGCGCTGCGCTGGTTCGACGAGTTCCACGTCGACGCACTGCGTCTCGACGCCGTGCACGCGCTGCACGACGCGTCGGCCGTGCACCTGCTGGAGCAGCTGGTGGTGGAGGTCGAGTCGCTGTCCACCCATCTCGGGCGGCCGCTGTCGCTCATCGCGGAGTCCGACCAGAACGATCCGCGGACCGTCACCGCGCGGGAGGCCGGCGGGCTCGGACTGGACGGGCAGTGGGTCGACGACGTGCACCATGCCGTCCACGCCGCGGTCTCCGGAGAGCGACAGGGCTATTACGTGGACTTCGGGTCGCTCGAGTCGTTGCGGCAGGTGCTCACGGGCGCGTTCCTGCATGCGGGAACCTATTCGACCTTCCGGGGTCGTGTGCACGGGCGGCCGCTGGACGTGGATCGGGTGCCGGGTAGTCGGTTCGTCGCCTACACGCTGACCCACGACCAGGTGGGTAATCGCGCGGCGGGCGATCGGCCGTCGATGAATCTCACGCCGCAGCAGCAGCTGGCCAAGGCCGCGATCGTGCTGTGTTCGCCGTTCACGCCGATGTTGTTCCAGGGCGAGGAGTGGGGTGCGCGGACGCCGTTCTGCTTCTTCACCTCGCATCCCGAGCCGGAGCTGGCCGAGGCGGTGCGGCAGGGACGGACGCGCGAGTTCGCGGCGATGGGTTGGGATCCCGACACGGTGGCGGACCCGCAGGATCCGGAGACGTTCCGCCGCTCGGTGCTCGACCGCTCGGAGCAGGCAGCCTATGAGCACGCTGAGATCCTGCGCGTCTACCGCGCGCTGATCGCCCTGCGCAAGGCCGAGCCGGAGCTGAGCGATCCGTGGCTCGCGCCGGTCCGTGTGGAGTGCGGTGTGGAGGCCGACGACGACCGCTGGCTGGTGGTCCATCGTGGATCGTTGGCGTTGGTGGTGAACCTGGGCACCGAGCCGTGCCGGGTCCCGCTGGCCGGCGAGGCGGTGCTGGCCTCTGCTGCGGTGGTCGACGCCGAGTCGGTGTTCTGCCAGGCGTTCGGGTTCGCGGTGGTGCGGACACGCTGACGCCCGGTCGGGTCAGGTCAGGTATTCGTACGCGGCGGTGCCGGGCTCGAGGCGCTCGCAGTCGATGCGGGAGGCGTCCATACGCTCGAGCAGCGAGTGCAAACCGGTGGCCGACCCGAGCTCGATGCCCACCAGCGCCGCGCCGAATTCGCGGTTGTTGCGCTTGAGGTACTCGAACAGCGTGATGTCGTCCTCGGGACCCAAGACCTCGTCGAGGAAGCGACGCAGCTGGCCCGGCTCCTGCGGGAACTTGACCAGGAAATAGTGCTTGAGGCCCTTGTGGACGAGGGACCGCTCGATGATCTCGCTGTACCGCGAGACGTCGTTGTTCCCGCCCGAGACGATGCAGACGACAGTGGCGCCCTCGTCGATCTCGAGCTGGTGGAGGGCCGTCACCGCCAGCGCGCCGGCGGGCTCACAGATGATCCCCTCGTTCTGGTACAGCTCCAACATCTCCGTGCACACCGCGCCCTCGTCCACCGTGAGGACCTGGATCCGCTCGGTCATCGAGGAGATGACGCCGAACGGGAAGTCACCGAGCCGGGCGACGGAGGCGCCGTCGACGAAGGTGTCGACCGTGTCGAGGGTGACGGGCTCCCCCGCTTCCAGAGCTCTCGTCAGCGACGGGGCGCCAGCGGGCTCGACGGCGATGATCTTGCAGTCCGGCGCGTACTCGGCCAGATAGGTCGCGATGCCCCCGGCCAGTCCGCCGCCACCGACCGGGACCACCACGGCGTCGGGGACCTCGTCGAGCTGCGCGAGGATCTCGGCGGCGATCGTGCCCTGCCCGGCCATCGTGTCGGGGTGGTCGAACGGGGGCACCATGGTCGCCCCGGTGCGCGTGGCGTCCGCGCGGGCAGCCGCCTGGGCGGCGTCGAAGTTGGTCCCCGTCACCACGAGCTCGACCCAGCTGCGGCCGTGGGCCAGGATCCGGTCGCGCTTCTGCTTGGGCGTGTTGGTCGGCACGTAGATGCGGCCGTTGATCCCGAGGACCCGGCAGGCGAACGCCACTCCCTGGGCGTGGTTGCCGGCGCTGGCGGTGACCACGCCCGCGCTGCGTTCGTCGCCGGTCAGCTGCGCCATGAGGTTGTACGCGCCGCGGATCTTGTAGGAGCGGACCGCCTGCTGGTCCTCCCGCTTGAGCAGGATGCGCGCGCCGGTCTGCTCGCTGAGCCGCTCGCTGGCCTGCAGGTCGGTCGACCGGATGACCTCGCCGATCCGGCGGGCTGCGGCGTCGATGTCGTCGGTGGTCACGACCTGGGTGGGCGCGGGTTCGGTGGCGGTCACAACCACCAGTGTCCCACCGCCCCCGCGATCACCGCCAACCGGTCACCGCGTGCGCCGGGCGGCCGCGGTCAGCCCGCGAGGCAGCCGGCGCCGAGTAGCGCCTTGAGGTCCCCCATGAGGGAGGACGAGGTCTCGACCCGCAGTTGGTCGTCGAGCCGCAGGACCGTCGAGGAGTTGCCGTTGACCAACCGCAGGTGGACGTCCGAGGGGCCGGGGTGGCGGACCAAGACCTGCTTGAGCGCGGTGACGGTCTCGATGGTGCACATCCGCGTCTGCAGCGTCAGCGCGAGCGGCGCGCCGTTCCCGCCGACGACCAGGTCCGGCACCTCGAGGGTGTCGCCGAAGACCGACACGCGGTCCTCACGGATGTTGATCCTCGCCTTGACCAGCACGACCGCGTCCTCGGCGATGTCCAGTGCAGCGATCCGGTAGGTCTTGGGGAAGAACAGCACCTCGACGCTGCCGTTGAAGTCCTCGATCGTCACGATCGCCCACGGCTCGCCGTTCTTGTTCACCCGCCGGTCGACTCCGGAGATGATCCCGCCGATCGTCACGGCGGTGCCGTGGGCCAGCTCGCCCTCATGGATCGTGGCGATGTTCGTGTCGGTCTTGGCCTCCAGTGCGGCCTCGAGCCCGTCGAGAGGGTGCCCGGACACGTACAGGCCCAACATCTCGCGCTCGAGGGCCAGTTTCTGCTTGGTGTCCCACTCCTCGTCGGGCACGCGGACGGCGAACACGTCACCGAAGCCGGTGTCGGCCGCGGTGTCGTCTCCCCCACCGAAGAGGTCGAACTGGCCGACGGCCTCGGCCTTCTTGGTGGACATCACCGATTCCACGGCGTCGGCGTGGACCAGGAACAGACCCTTGCGCGGATGACCGAGCGAGTCGAAGGCGCCGGCCTTGATGAGCGACTCGGTGACCTTCTTGGTGCAGGCGGTCTGGTCGATCTTGGCGAGGTAGTCCGAGAAGTCGGTGAACTCGCCCTTGGCCTCACGCGCGGCGACGACCGAGTCCACGACCTGCGCGCCGACGTTGCGCACGGCACCCAGGCCGAACCGGATGTCCTCGCCGACGGAGGCGAAGTTGGTCAGCGACTCGTTGACCGACGGCGGGAGCACCCTGATGCCCATCTGCCGGCAGTTGGACAGGTACAGGGCGGCCTTGTCCTTGTCGTCCCCGACGGAGGTGAGCAGCGCGGCCATGTACTCGGCCGGGTAGTTGGCCTTGAGGTAACCGGTCCAGAAAGACACGAGGCCGTAGCCGGCGGCGTGCGACTTGTTGAACGCGTACGAGGCGAAGGGCTCGATGGTGCCCCACAGCGCGTCGACGGCCTCCTTGGAGAACCCGCGCTCGAACATACCGCCCGAGAACTTCTCGTACTCCGCGGCCAGGACCTCGGCCTTCTTCTT
This sequence comes from Dietzia papillomatosis NBRC 105045, assembly GCF_001570845.1. Taxonomy (NCBI): domain Bacteria; kingdom Bacillati; phylum Actinomycetota; class Actinomycetes; order Mycobacteriales; family Dietziaceae; genus Dietzia; species Dietzia papillomatosis. The sequence goes on from NZ_BCSL01000032.1 coordinate 29,454, forward strand.
ACCCATGGCCTTACGGAAGCCGTCGGCCTCACCGGCCGTGTATCCCGCGAGCTCGCGGGAGATGGCCATGATCTGCTCCTGGTAGACGATCAGGCCGTGGGTCTCCCCGAGGATCTCCTTGAGCGGCTCCTCCAGCTCAGGGTGGATGGGCACCAGTTCCTGCTTGCCGTTCTTGCGGTCGGCGTAGTTCCAGTGCGTACCCATGCCCATGGGGCCGGGCCGGTACAGCGCGAGGGCGGCCACGATGTCGTTGAAGCCGGTGGGCTTCATCCGCTTGAGCAGCTCGCGCATGCCGCCGGAGTCGAGCTGGAACACGCCCAGGGTGTCACCGCGGGCGAGCAGATCGTACGTCGCCTGGTCGTCCGTGCTCAGCGTGTCGAGGTCGATCTCCTCGCCACGGTTGAGCTTGATGTTCTCCAGGCAGTCACCGATCACCGTGAGGTTGCGCAGGCCCAGGAAATCCATCTTGAGCAGGCCGATGTCCTCACACGACGGGTAGTCCCAGCCGGTGATGAGGGCTCCGTCCTGCGCGCGCTTCCACATGGGGATCACGTCGAGCAGCGGCTCGGAGGACATGATCACCGCACACGCGTGAACGCCGGCCTGACGGACCATGCCCTCCAGCCCGCGGGCCGTGTCGTAGATCCGCTTGACGTCGGGGTCGGTCTCGAGGAGTTGGCGCACCTCGGCGGCCTCGCCGTACCGCTCGTGCTTGGGGTCGGTGATCCCGGACAGCGGGATGTCCTTGGCCATGATCGGCGGCGGCAGCGCCTTGGTGATGCGGTCGGCGATCGCGTACCCGGGCTGGCCGAAGTTGACGCGGGCGGCGTCCTTGATGGCGGCCTTGGTCTTGATGGTGCCGAAGGTGATGACCTGGGCGATCTTGTCGGCGCCCCACTTGTCGGACGCGTAGCGGATCATCTCGCCGCGACGCCGGTCGTCGAAGTCGATATCGATATCGGGCGCGGACGGCCGCTCGGGGTTGAGGAACCTCTCGAACAGCAGTCCGTGCTCGATGGGGTCGATGTTGGTGATCTTCAGCGCGTACGCCACCAGCGCGCCGGCGGCGGAGCCTCGGCCGGGGCCGACCTTGATGCCGATCGAGCGGGCGTGCTCGATGAGGTCGCCGACCACGAGGAAGTAGCCGGGGTAGCCCTTGCCCTTGATGACCTCGAGCTCGAAGTTCGCACGCTCGATGTACTCCTGCGGCACCCCGTCGGGGAAGCGCCACTGCAGACCCTTGTGGACCTCCTTGGCCAACCAGGTGTCCTCCGTCTCGCCCTCGGGTACGGGGAACTTGGGCATCCGGTCGCGCGGGGTCCAGATGTCGTCGTACGGCTGGACACGCTCGGCGATCCACAGCGTGTTGTCGCAGGCGCCGGGGACCTCGGAGTCCCACTGGGCGCGCATCTCCTCGGCGGACTTGAGGAAGTAGCCGTCCCCGTCGAACTTGAAGCGGTTCTCGTCGGCCAGCGTCTTGCCGGTCTGGACGCAGAGCATGGCCTCGTGGGCGTGGGCCTGCTCGCGGGTGACGTAGTGGCAGTCGTTGGTCACGAGCGGCGGCATGCCCAGGTCCCTACCGAGCTTGAGCAGGTCCTCGCGGACCCGACGCTCGATGTCGATCCCGTGGTCCATGAGCTCGAGGAAGAAGTTGTCCTTGCCGAAGATCGACTGCCACTTCTCGGCGGCCTCGTAGGCCTCCTTGATGTGGCCGAGGCGCAGGCGGGTCTGGATCTCGCCGGAGGGGCAGCCGGAGGTGGCGATGATCCCCTCGGAGTACTCGGCGAGGATCTCCGCGTCCATGCGCGCCCACTTGCCCAGCTGCCCCTCGTACGAGGCCAGCGAGGACAGCCGGAACAGGTTGCGCAGGCCGGTGGCGTTCTCGGCGACCATCGTCATGTGCGTGTAGGCGCCGGAGCCGGCGACGTCGTCACTCTTCTGGTGCTTCTCGCCCCACAGGATGCGCTTCTTCTCGAACCGCGACTCCGGGGCGACGTACGCCTCGATCCCGATGATGGGCTTGACCCCGGTCTTCTTGGCCTGCTTGTAGAAGTCCGAGGCGCCGTACATGTTGCCGTGGTCGGTCATCCCAACGGCCGGCATACCCAGACGTGACGCCTCCGCGAACAGCGGGTCGATCTGCGCCATCCCGTCGAGCATCGAGAACTCGGTGTGATTGTGCAGATGCACGAACTGATCGCCCACGAAAGCACTCCTCCTACGGACTCGTCCGCCACAGTCTAGGTCGGATCACCGACAGTCCTCGAACCCCCAGGACGGGCCGCGCGCGGCGTGCGACCGGCCAGCGTGAACGCGATGACGGCGGTCCAGATGAGCGCGAAGCCCACCCACTGGACGGCGTCGAGTCGCTCGCCCACGACGAGCAGTCCCCACGCCATCTGCAGCACCGGGACGATGTACTGCAGCATGCCGACGGTGGCCAGCGGGATGCGCTGCGCGGCGACGGCGAACAGCAGCAGCGGCACCACGGTGACGAGGCCGGAGGCGGCCAGCAGCGCGGAATGCCCCGCACCGTGCCCGGTGAAGGTGCCCGCGCCGGACGCGCCCAGCCAGACCAGGAAGGCCACCGCGACGGGCGTCGTCACCGCGACCTCGCCGAGCATCCCGGTCACCGGATCCACGCGCAGCTTCTTCTTGAACACGCCGTACAGACCGAAACTCACGGCGAGGATCACCGACAGGTACGGGAAGTGACCGTATCCGGCGGTGAGGACCCCGACGGCGACGACGGCGAGGGCCACCGCGAGCCACTGTGGGCGGGTGAGCCGTTCGCGGAAGACGATCACGCCCAGCAGCACGCTGACCAGCGGGTTGATCGTGTACCCCAGTGCCGCCTCGGTGACCCGCTCGGAGTTGACCGCGTACACGTAGACGCCCCAGTTGGCCGAGACGAAGGCGGCCGCACCCCCGATGCGGGCCCAGGAGGTGCGGTCCATGGCGCGCACCCGCCCCCAGCCGCGCAGCAGCGTGACCACGATGGCCATGACGACGAACGACCACACGATCCGGTGCGCGAGGATCTCGACCGCCCCGGCGGGCTCGAGCAGCGGGAAGAAGGCGGGGAAGAAGCCCCAGAGCGTGTACGCCGCGACGCCGGCCGCCATGCCGACGGCGACCGTCCTGTCCTTCTCCCCTGCCGCCTCACCGTTCACCGGCGCAACCCTAGCGCCGGTCGCCCGCGGTGGCCGGTCAGGCGGGGGGTACGGGGGCGGCGTCCGGGAGCGGCAGGGCCGAGTCGACCTGCTGAGGCAGCAGGGGCCGGACGGCGAAGCGCCCGTACACCGCGTCGGGGGGCAGCGCCTCCACCGCCCGCACACCGCGGTGGTCGGCCACCGCGCGCAGCTGTCCGGTCGTGCCGCGCACGAGCAGGCCGATGATCGCGGGCTCCCCCGCCCGGATGCGGGACGCGGTGAGCGCGGCGGCCGCGGCGGCCCGGTCCGATCCCGCCGGGGCCGGATCGAGCCGCGCGGCCGCCTGCTCGAGGCCCCGGCCGAACACCGCCTCGCGCCCGGCCTCCCCCGCCACCGGCTCGGCCAGCGCCACGTCGGAAACGGGCATCGCGACCCCCTCGACCGGCACCTGCACGGACAGCCCCGAGACGCGCGGCAGACCCCGCACCGCGCCGGCGGCCTCGGCGACCGACCACGCCTCACCCGCGCTGACGAGGGCCCAGCGGTGGGCGTCGGGGTCGCGGGCGCGGCCCTCGTCGTCGTCGCCATCATCACCGGATCCCCCCGGGACGTCCGTCCCGCCGCCCACGGTGACCAGTGAGGCGGCCGCGCGGTCGAGGTAGTCGCCGACGCGCTCGCCGGGGTCGGGGCCCAGGGCGTCGCTCATCACCCCCGGGCTCCGCGGGAGCTCGGTGCGCAGCGCGGTGAGGATCGTCACCAGCGCCAGGACGACCACCACCCCCACGCCGGCGGCCCGCAGCAGCCGCGCGGCGCCGGTCATGCGTCGCGGAGGACGTCGATCGCGTGCTGCAGGTCGTCGGGGTACCGGCTCGCGAAGTCCACGCGCGCCCCCGTGCCCGGATGCTCGAAGCCCAGGCCCACCGCGTGCAGCCACTGCCGCTCGAGCCCCAGCCGCCGCGCGAGGACCGGGTCCGCGCCGTACGTGAGGTCACCCGCACACGGGTGGTGCAGCGCCGAGAAGTGCACGCGGATCTGATGGGTGCGCCCCGTCTCGAGCTTCACCTCGACCAACGTCGCCGCCTGGTGCGCCTCGAGGGTGTCGTAGTGCGTGATCGACGGCTTGCCGTCGGAGGTGACCGCGAAGCGCCAGTCGTTCGACGTGTGCCGGCCGATCGGCGCGTCAATCGTCCCCGAGAGCGGATCGGGGTGGCCCTGCACCAGCGCGTGGTAGGTCTTGTCGACAGTCCGGTCGCGGAACGCCCGCTTGAGCAGCGTGTACGCCCGCTCCGACGCCGCCACCACCATGAGGCCGGAGGTCCCCACGTCGAGGCGGTGGACGATCCCCTTGCGCTCCGGCGGTCCCGAGGTCGAGATGCGGTACCCGGCGGCGGCCAGGCCGCCGATCACCGTGGGACCGGTCCACCCGACCGAGGCGTGCGCGGCCACACCGACGGGCTTGTCGACGACGACGATGTCCGCGTCCGAGTACACGACCGCCATCCCCTCGACCGGCTCGGCGACCACCGCCGGCTCGGCCCGCGGCTCCGGCATCTCTACCTCGATCCAGGACATCCCGGTGAGCTTGTCGGACTTGCCCACGGTGCGGCCGTCGAGCAGAACCTTGCCCTCGCCGGCCAGGTCCGCCACCGCGGTGCGCGAGATGCCCAACAGCCGGGAGACGCCGGCGTCGACGCGCATGCCGTCGAGACCGTCCGGCACGGGGAAGGTACGCAGCTCACCCATCGGCCGGGTCCCCCTTGGCGACGGGGGCGGCGTCGTCCGACACGCGCGAGCCGTCGAAGTCGATGTTGCGCAGGACCGCCACCGCCACCACGATCACACCGGCGACCAAGCAGGAGTCCGCCACGTTGAACACCGGCCACCAGCCCACGGACAGGAAGTCCACGACGTGGCCCTGCAGGATCCCGGGCGCCCGGAAGTAGCGGTCCACGAGATTGCCGGCGGCGCCGCCGAGGATGAGGCCCAGCCCCCACGCCCACCATGTGGAGTGGACGCGGCGGGAGAACCACAGCAGCCCCAGCACCACGACCGTGGCGACGACGCTGAGCACGACCGTCGACTCCGTACCCATCGAGAACGCGGCGCCGGGATTGCGCAGCAGCACCAACCGCACCGTGTCACCCACGAGCTCGATCGGGCGGGCGTTCTCCAGGTTGGCCACCGCGAGCACCTTGGTGACCTGATCGATCAGGACCACCACGCCCGCGATCGCCAGCATGACCGCCGGCCCCGCGCGGAAGTACCCGGGCGCGGTGGCCCGAGGTCCGGGTGTGCTCGCTCCCGCGGCGTCAGGCCGCGTGCCGTCGGTCTCCGTCATGCCGCCCAGTATCCCTGATGATGTCGCCGACCCGACGGCTGCGGGTGGGCGACCCTCTAGGCTCGGGGCGTGGACCCGCGATCGACCGTCATCCCCGGCCCCTCCCGAACCACCCGCCGCGAGCGTGGCGGCGACCGAGGACGGGGTGGCCGCGGCGGCTCCGGTCGACGTCTCCTCGCGGCCGCGCTCGCGGCCACCCTCGTAGTCGGTACCGCCGGGTGCGCCGACGACGACGCCTCTGACCCCGCCGCCTCGGGGCAGGCGACGACCACCGGGGCGGGCGCCGCTGCGGACCCGGACGCGCAGGCGCTCGAGCCCGAGGTGAGCGTCGACCCCGGACCCGCCCCCACCGTGGAGCTGGTGGACGCCGGGCAGGGCGAGCGGCGGGTACTCGCCTACGCCCCGTCGCTCGAACCGGCGGTCGTGGCCGTGACCCGTGCAGCCACGTCCCGCACCGAGGTCCCGGGTTCCGAGCCGAGGGTCGACGACACTCCGGAACAGACACTCACCCTGGAAGGGCGTTCCGAACCGGACGTCGACGGCGCCCAGCGGGCGACCGTCACCGCGCGCGAGTTCACCTCCGTCGACGACCGCCGGTCCGCGCAGTTCGCCACCGCGCCCGGTTTCACCGTCACCTGGACCCGCAGCGCCGACGGCGTCATCCGCGAGCTCTCACTGGCGGCACCGGCGGGTGCGACCGACGCCGCTCGCGCCGGCGTCGAGATCACCGCCAACGCGATCTCGGACGCGACCGTCGCGTTCCCCACCGAGGAGATCGGCGTGGGCGCCCGGTGGACGGTCACCCGGCAGGTCGACGACGCGGTCGCCCCGACCCGGGTCACCACCTACGAGCTGGTGGACCTCGACGGCGACGTCGCCACCGTCCGGTCACGCACCGAGGCCCCCGATCCGCAGGACACCCTCACCGCACCCGCGCCCGACGGCGGGCCGGGCGTCACCCTGGACGTGGAGTCCTACGACGTCTCCGGCTCCGGCGAGCTGACGGTCGACCTCCGGGCCGCCCTGCCGGTGGGCGGGACGACCGAGTCCTCCACGCGGACCGCCTACGTCGACCCGGATTCCGGACGACGGTCGACCTACGAGGAGGACTCGGAACTGAGCTTCCGCACGGTGGACTGACCGCCGGCGCGGCGCCCGGCGGTCGCCCGGATCAGGCCGCGGCGCAGGTGGCCGGCGGCTGGAGCCCGGCGTTGGTGATCAGCGCGCAGGCGAAGGACTTCTGCAGCTGCCACTGGCCGTTCTGGTTGATGAACTGCGCCTGGACGTTGATGTCCTCCTGGCCCGGCTGGGTGATCACCGCGTTGGCGATGAGCGTGCCCGGGATGTCGCCCTCCGCCACGCCGGTGATCGTCACGCCGGCACCCTGCTCGGCCTTGAGGGCGGCGATCTGGTCGAAGATCTCGGGCGCCTCGGCACCCCCCTCGACGAGGTCGACCTTCTCCTCCACCGGAACGGCGGGATCGGACGCCCGGTCGAGGAGCCCGGTCAGCTCCGCGGCGGTGGGCACGGCGGCGGTCTCCTGCGCGCTCGTGGTGGGCGCGGGTGCGGTCTCGCGCTCATCGCCTCCACCCCCACAGGCGGCGAGGCCACCCATGGCGAAAGCGGACAGGGAGAGAGCGGCGATGGTCCGTCGAAGACTCACGCGGGGGTCCTTTCGTCGAGATGTGGGGCACCGGGCATCCGGCGCCGAGCCGGTCCCGGCTCCGAACCGTGTCACCGGCCCAACGAACACTGGTCGGTCATTGTTCCATCGTCGGCGGCCCGGGTGTTTGACGACGAGCCGCCCGCACAGCACTGTGGACCGGGTGACCAGCGGCCAGACCAGCACCGATACCCCCCACATCGTGATCTGCACCACCGGCGGCACGATCACCGCCTCCACGACGCCCGAGGGCGCGGTGGTGGCCGGGGACTCCGATCCGGCCACGGCGGCGATGCTCGACGCGCTCCGCGCCGTGCTGCCCGGCGAGATACGGGTGAGCGCCCGCGCCGTCCTCGACGCCGACTCCTCCACCTTCGGACCCGCCGAGTGGGACCTGATCGTCGACACCGTCGCGGACGTCCTGGCCGACCCGGAGGTCTCCGGGGTGGTCGTGACCCACGGGACGGACACCCTCGAGGAGACCGCCATCGCGCTGGACCTGCATCACGCGGACCCGCGGCCCGTGGCGCTCACGGGCGCGCAGCGTGCCGCCGACCACCCCGAGGCCGACGGGCCCGCGAACCTGCTCGACGCGGTGCTGTTGGCCGCCGACCCGGTCTCCCGCGATCTGGGGGTGCTGGTGGTGCTCGGGCGGGCGATCCTTCAGGCCCGCGGGGTGCGCAAGTGGCACACGACCGATTCCGTCGCCTTCGCCCGAAACTCCCCCGAGCACCCGGTGGAGGACCTGCCGCCGGAGCTCGAGCGCCCCACGCTGACCGGGCGGGCCCGGTTCGCCGACACCCGGGTGGACGTGGTCGCCTGCCCGCCGGGCTCCGACGCCGCGGCGGTGAACGCCTGCGTCGACGCCCGCGCGCGCGGGCTGGTCCTGGAGGGTTCGGGGTCGGGCAACCTCCCGCCCCTGGTCGCCGACGCGGTGGCCCGGCTCGCCGAGGACCGGCCCGACATCGTGGTGGTGGCCTCCAGCCGGGTGCCGCGGGGCGAGGTGACCGCGACGTACGGCGGCCGGGGCGGCGGTGCCGAGCTCGCGGCCCGCGGGGTGCTCTCCGCCGGCTACCTGCGCTCGGGGCAGGCCCGTGTCCTGCTGGCCGCTCTCCTGTCCGTCGCGGAGGGGGCGGAGGCCGACGTCGACGTCGACGCTGACGCTGACGCCGAGACCCGCGCCGACACTGATGTCGATGCCGCGGCGCGGGTCCGCCGCGAGTGGTCGAGGTTCCACCTCTACAACTGACGAGCAGGCCCCGAGCAGCCCGAAAACCCCTCACCGCCGCGGGCCGTTGGCGGCGCGGGCCGAGCGGGAGAACAGCCGCCCGTCGCCATGGCGTCTCGCGCGCACCGCGGTGGGGGCGAGACGCCATGCCGGGGGGCGGCTGAGTCCGGGGCGAGCATGCGCGAACGCGAGGCGCCATCGGCAGGAGCGGCTGCGAACCGGGGCGCGCACGCGCGAACGCGAGACGCCATCGCCGGGAGCGGCTGCGAACCGGGGCGGGCATTCGCGGGCGCGAGACGCCATCGCCGCGAGCGGCTGCAGCTGGGCCGGGCGGCTGGCGTGCGAGGGGTGTCACCAGCCCAGGGAGTCCAGGGGGTCCGCGGGCTCGAGCGCCGGATCGTCCTCGGCGAAGGTGCGCATCCGGCCCGGCCCGGTCACCGCTGTCTCGAACCGCACAGAGACCCGCCCGTGCCCCGAGCCCTGCACCCAGCCGTGTCCGAACTCCGGGTGACGCACGTCCGCGCCGGTCTCGAACCGACGGTCCTCGCCCCGACGCCACGCCCCGATCGCCGGGAGTTCCCCCGCGCCCGTTTCCGCGGCAGCCCCCGCGCCCGCGGGCCCCGACCCGGCATCGGCCGGCTCGGACTCCTCCGTGGTCACGGTGGTGCCCACACCGACGATGTCTGGCAGGTCCTCGTCGTCGTCGACCCCCGCCCCCGGCCGCACGCCCAGGGTGAACTCCTGCTCGAACAGCGCGTCCTGGTGGAAGTCCGTCAGGCCCGCCACCCCCACGCCCAGAAGGCGGATCGCACCGAAGTCCACCGGATCCGGCGCCAGGGACCTGGCCACCGCGATGATCGTCTCGAGCGAGGTCGTGCCCTCCGGCAGCGTGTACGAGCGGCTAATCGACGTGAAGTCCGAGCGCTTGACCTTCACCGTCACCGTGCGGGCGGCACGCCCGTCGCGCAGCAGCCGCCGGTGCGCGGCCTCCGCCGCCCGTCGTACCGCCGCGGTGACCTGACCGGGCGTGGTCAGGTCGGCGGCGAACGTGCTCTCCGCGCTGATCTGCTTGGCCTCGGCCCGCTCGTGCACCGGCCGGTCGTCGTACCCGCGGGCGATCCGGGCGATCGCCGGGCCCACCGTCTTGCCAAGCGCGTGGGCCACGTCGTCGTCGTCCATCGCGGCCAGGTCGCCGATCGTCGTCACCCCGAACTGCGCGAGCCGCTCCCCCGCCACCGGGCCCACGCCCCACAGACTCCGGACCGGCAGCGGGTGCAGCACCCGCTCGTGATCGCGGCGCGCGACCACCGCGACCCCGTCCGGCTTGGCCAGCTCGGACGCGATCTTGGCGTACTGCTTGCCCGCCCCCGCACCGACCGAGGCCGGCAGCCCGGTGGCCTCGCGGATCGCCGCCCGCAGATCCTGCGCCCACCGCCGGGTGCGGTCCACGTCCGCGCCCCGCAGCCCGGGCGGCTCGAGGAACGCCTCGTCCACCGACACCTGCTCGACCACCGGCGCGTGCTCGGCGAACACCTCGAACACCCGGCGGCTCAACGCGCGATACACCGGCATCCGCGGCGAGACGAACACCGCCGACGGGCCGACGAGACGCCGGGCCTGGTGCGACGGCATCGCCGATCGCGCCCCGAACGCCCGCGCCTCGTACGAACACCCCGCCACCACGCCGCGGCCGCCCTGCCCGCCCACGAGCACCGGCCGACCCCGCAGGGTCGGCCGGGTGAGCTGCTCGCAGGAGGCGAAGAACGCGTCCATGTCGACGTGCAGGACCCAGCGGTCCTGTCCGTCGGTCACCGCCGCCTCCGTCGGCTCACGATCGCGTCCGTCAGGGGTCGGGTCCGGGCCGATCAGACCCGCGCCAGCGTCATCCGGACGCCCTCGGCGAGCTCCACCGCGTCCCCCTCGGCCGCGTCCAGGCCGTCCACCACCGCGAAGTCGGTCGCCAACACCTCGGCGGCGATGAGCTGCGCGTGCCGATCGGCCCACTCCCGGCGATCGGCCGGCACCGCCATCCGCACACGGATGCGGTCGGAGATGTCGAACCCGGCCGCGCGGCGCGCCTCCTGGATCTCGCGGATGCGGTCCTTGGCCCAGCCCTCCGCCTCGAGCTCCTCGGTCACCGTCAGGTCCAGCACCACCAGGCCGGTGCCGCCGGGCAGCGCGGCAGTCGACTCGGGATCGGCGGCGACGAGGCGGTGCTCGTACTCGCCCTCCTGCAGCTCGATGCCGCCGGCGGTGACCACCCCGTCGACCTCGGTCCAGTCGCCGGTCTTGGCGGCCTTGATGCAGGTCTGGACCTGCTTGCCGAGCCGCGGGCCGGCGGCTCGGGCGTTGACCGCCAGCTCCATCCGGCCGTGCGCGGCCACGTCGCTGGTCAAGTGGACATCACGGACGTTCACCTCGTCGGCGATGATGCCGGTGAACGGCTCGAGCCGCTGCGCGTCCGGCATCGCCACGGTGAGCGAGTTCAGCGGCAGACGCACCCGCAGGTGCTTGGCCTTACGGATCGAGGACACGGTCGAGCACACGTCGCGCACGGCCTCCATCGCCTCGACCAGCGCGGCGTCGCGGGGCAGCTCGTCCGCGGCCGGCCAGTCCACGAGGTGCACCGACTCCTCGCCGGTGAGCCCGGTCCACACGACCTCGCTCATCAGCGGCAGCAGCGGCGCAGCGAGCCGCATGGTCGTCTCGAGCACCGTGTACAGCGTGTCGAACGCGTCGCGAGAGTCCCGCCCGCTGTCCTCGCCCGCCCAGAACCGGGACCGCGACCGACGCACGTACCAGTTGGTCAGCGCGTCGGCGAACAGGCGCAGTTCGTCGCACGCGGCGGCGATGTCCGTGGCGTCCAGTGCCTCGGTCATGGCGTCGCGGGTCGAGGCCAACCGGGACAGGATGTAGCGGTCCAGCACGTGCTGGGAGTCCGTCCGCCACGTCGCCCGGCGGGAGGCGTACAGCTGGAAGAAGCTGTACGAGTTCCACAGCGGGAGCATGGCCTGGCGGACGCCCTCGCGGATCCCCTGCTCGGTCACCACGAGGTTGCCTCCGCGCAGGATCGGCGAGCTCATGAGGAACCACCGCATGGCGTCCGAGCCGTCACGGGCGAACACCTCGTTGACGTCCGGGTAGTTGCCCTTGGACTTGCTCATCTTGAGCCCGTCGTTGCCCAGGACGATGCCGTGGGCGGCGACGTGCGTGAACGCCGGGCGGTCGAACAGGGCGGTGGCCAGCACGTGCAGGGTGTAGAACCAGCCGCGGGTCTGCCCGTTGTACTCGACGATGAAGTCGCCCGGGTTGTGGGTCTCGAACCACTCCTTGTTCTCGAACGGGTAGTGGACCTGCGCGAACGGCATCGACCCGGACTCGAACCAGCAGTCGAAGACGTCGGCGACGCGCCGCATGGTCGACTTGCCCGTCGGGTCGTCCGGGTTGGGTCGGGTCAGGTCGTCGATGTACGGCCGGTGCAGGTCCGTGGGCCGGACGCCGAAGTCCCGCTCGAGCTCGTCCAGCGAGCCGTACACGTCCACGCGCGGGTAGGCCGGGTCGTCGGACTCCCACACCGGGATGGGCGCGCCCCAGTAGCGGTTGCGGTTGATGTTCCAGTCACGCGCCCCCTCGAGCCACTTGCCGAACTGGCCGTCGCGGACGTGCTCGGGCATCCACGTGATGTGCTCGCGGTTGAGCTCCACCATGCGGTCCCGGAACGCGGAGACCTTGACGAACCACGCGGGCAGCGCCATGTAGATGAGCGGCTGGCCCGAGCGCCACGAGTGCGGGTAGGAGTGCTCGATGGTCTCGTGGCGGATCAGTCGGCCCGCCGATCGCAGGTCGCGGGAGATGGGCGCGTTGGCGTCAAAGACCAGCTGCCCCGCGTACGGCGGCACCTCCGAGGTGAACTTGCCGTCCGGGCCCACCGGGATCACCAGCTCGATGCCCGCGGCGTCGCAGGCGTCCTTGTCCTCCTCACCGAAGGCCGGGGCCAGGTGGACGATGCCGGTGCCGGACTCGGTGGAGACGTAGTCGGCCGAGAGCACGACGTGCGCGTTCGGGTGTCCGGCGAAGAAGTCGAACGGCGGAGTGTAGCGCAGGCCCACCAGCTCGGAGCCCTTGACGACGGTCTCGACCTCGGCGTCGTCACCGAACTCGGCCGCGTAGACGCCGCGGCGCGCCTCGGCCAGTACGAATACACGGCCGGCGAAGGGCCCCGAATTGACCCGCACGACCGAGTAGTCGATCTCGGGGTGCACGGCGGCGGCGAGGTTGGACGGCAGGGTCCACGGCGTGGTGGTCCACACGAGGGCCTCGGCCCCGTGGAACGGGCTGTCCTGCGGCGCCTCGAGCGGCAGCCCCACGGTGACGGCCGGGTCCTGGCGCATCTTGTAGGCGTCGTCGAGCCGGGTCTCCTGGTTGGACAGCGGCGTCTGCTCGTACCAGGAGTACGGCAGGACGCGGAAGCCCTTGTAGACGAGGCCCTTGTCGTACAGCTGCTTGAAGGCCCACAGGACGGACTCGGTGAAGTCGATGTCGAGCGTCTTGTAGTCGTTCTCGAAGTCCACCCAGCGCGCCTGGCGGTGGACGTACTCCTCCCACTCGTCGGTGTACTGCAGCACCGACTTCTCGCAGGCGGCGTTGAACTCGGCCAGACCCATCTCGAGGATCTGGGACTTCTCGGTGATCCCGAGCTGCTTCTCGGCCTCGAGCTCAGCGGGCAGTCCGTGGCAGTCCCAGCCGAAGCGGCGCTCCACCTTGTAGCCGCGCATGGTGCGGTAGCGCGGGATGACGTCCTTGACGTAGCCGGTGAGCAGGTGGCCGTAGTGGGGCAGGCCGTTGGCGAAGGGCGGGCCGTCGTAGAAGACGTACTCCTCCGCGTTCGCCCGGTTGCGGATGGACTCGCGGAAGGTGTCTCGCTCGTCCCAGCGGGCGAGGACCGTCTCCTCGAGGGCCGGGAACGAGGGGGTCTGTGACGTGGTACCACCGGTGAGGTCGACGATCGGGTACGCGCTGCCGGTGACACCGGCCTCGCCGGACGCCGGGTCGGCGGATTCGCGGTTCACGGGCTCGGTGCTCATGGTGGGGCGGACTCCTCACATAGGGGGCCCGCACGAGTTCGCATCCGTGGGGCCGGTCAGGCCTGCGCTCGGGGACGATCCGGCGGCGCCCAGCGCGCCACGGTCCGCGGTACCACCCCGTTTGGCGACGACGTGCGACGCCCACTCGTGGGTCGGGCTGTGACGGGCTCCCCCGTTCGGTTCTACTGAGCGGGTCCCGAAGCGGGACCGCGCCGTTCTTCCGAGCGCTCCCCGGTGATGGCCGGATCATCGCGCGTCCGACTCGGGGCCGGACGGTGTCCAATGTTACCCATCCGCCCGGACGTCCGCCTCTCCCGAGGGCCCGCGGGTGCGAGTGTCACGGTCCCCGCGCCCCTTGATGAGGTCGATCACCAGCAGCAACAGCCCCAGGGCTCCCACCCCGATGCATGCCCAGGCCCACCCGATCTGACCGGTCGCGACCGCGGCGACGAGAAAGCCGAATCCGAGGATCGTCAGTCCGAGCGCGGCGACGAGCATTCGTGCCTCCTGGGGGCGGTGCGTGGTGGCAGGGGATGCGCCACGCACTGTGGTGCGCACCCCTTGCCGTCGAATATACGTCGGTCCCCGCACCCTGGGCAGGGGCGGGGACCGTTCACGCCGCGCGGATCGGGCGCGTCACGCGTGAGGGGTCAGTCGGCGCGGTGGCCGCCGTCCTTCTTGGCCGCCTGGTCGGCGGCGCCACCGGCATCGGCGGGGGCCGCCGGGGCGGCGGAGCCGGTCTT